>JBKJOI010000654.1:0-3836 GCA_046595695.1 Haliangiales bacterium
GAGCGCGGCGTGATCGGTCCGAACAGCTGCTCGGCGGCGCGGGTGGCCAGCGAGCGCCTTCGTGCGCACAAAGTGCGACGAGCGGCGCGGCCTCGCGCAGGCGTTGCGTGCTTCACGACGACGTGGTCGCCGCAGCTTCGCGGTCTGCCTGCCCATGTGGGTCTGCCCACTTCAAGCGATGCTGCGGCTCGTAGCCGAGCACCGAACGTGCGCGTCGCCCGTCGAGCAGCGCGCCCAGGTGGAAGCGACGCGCGTTCAGATCGTAGCGGAACTCGCGGCCGATGGTGAGCGTACGCAGTCGGTAGAGCGGGGCCAGGAGGGGGCCGGGCACCGGCACGCCGGTGCGACCCGAGAGCGCGACGACGCGCGAGAGCGGCAGGGTGTCGGCACCCGGGATGTTGAAGATGCCGCGCGCGTGCAAGGCCAGGGCCGCGCGCACGGCGCACCCCAGGTCCTCGACGCTGAGCAGGTTGAGCATGGGATCGAAGCCGAGCGGACGCAGGCAGACGCGTGAGCTCAGGTAGTCCCAGAGCTGGCTGCCCGAGTCAGGCACGAGCACCTCGGCGCAGCGCAGCACGACGATGCGCAGCGGCGACGTGCCCACCCGCAGCGAGACGAGCAGGTCGGCCTCTATCCGATCGCGCACGCGCTGTGGCGCCAGCGGATGCAGATCGAACGCCGCGTCCTCGTCGAGCAGGTTGGGCTCACGGTGGTCGATCCGGTAGATCTCGGCATGGCTGCGGAAGATGAAGCCGCGTACGGTCGGGTGTTGCTCCGCCTGCCGCACGAGCTCGCGAGTGACCTCGACATTGAGCGCGTGCATGTGCGCACCGCCGTCGTGGGCGGCGCGGTGCAGCGCGGTGTGCACGATCACGTCGACGCCGAGCGCCAGCGCCGGTCCCCAGAGCAGATCGTGCACGGCACGCGGGCGCGTGAGATCGAGCGAGAGATAGTGGAGGCGGGCGCTGCCGATAGGCAGCTCCCGTGGCCTGGCCTCGACGCCGACCGCGATGAGCTCGCGCGGATACGCGGTAGGCCACACCCAGTGGATCGCGGTGCTGAGCAGGACCAGCGTCGCCAGCGCGTGGACGAAGCGCGCGGTGGCGCCGGGGGCGCGGCAGCGCTGGAAGGCGACGAAGACGAGGATCCCAGCAGCACCACCAGCTCACCGCGCCGCAACGCCAGCGATGCACCGTCGAGCGCGCGGACCTCGACTTCGCCCATGCGGTAGATCTTCGAGACGTTGCGGGCTTCGAGGACGATGTCGGGCCGGTCCGGCATGCGCCCGGGTACAGCAAGCTGCGGGCCAGCATGCGCCGCACGTCCGCTCGGATCACCGGGTGAGCGTCTGCTCCATGGCGATGAGCTCGGGATCGAGCTGCTTCTTGCGGCCGACGACCTCGCCGAGGGGCAGGGACTGGATCTGCCCGCCGACCAGTCCGAGCAAGACACCCTCGGCGCCGCCGGCGAGCTGATGCACCGCGGCGACACCCAGTCGACTCCCTAGCAGGCGATCGAAGGCGCCCGGTGAGCCGCCGCGCTGCACGTGCCCGAGCGTCGTGGCACGCACGCCCGAGGCCAGGCCTTCGATGTGCGCGTCCAGGTGGGCGACGAGCTCGCCGGTCTTGATGCGCGCGCCCTCGGCCACGACCACGAGGGCGTGGGTCTGGCCCCGCTCGAAGGCCGCGCGCACCTTGTCGACGACATCGGCGAGGGTCGCCTCCACCTCGGGGACCACGATGGCCTCGGCGCCGCCCGCCACGCCGGTGGCCAGGGCGAGGTAGCCGCAGTCGCGACCCATGACCTCGACCACCGAGACGCGGCGGTGCGAGGCGGCGGTCACTTTGAGCCGGTCGATGGCCTCGAGCGCGACGTCGAGCGCGGTATCCACGCCCAGCGTGATGTCGATGCCGGCCAGATCGTTGTCGATGGTCGAGGCCAGGCCGACCACGCGGGCACCCAGGTTGGCGAGCCCGAGTGCCCCGGCCTGCGAACCGCCGCCGCCGATCACCACGAGCGCGTCGATGCGCGCGCGCTTCAGCACGTCCAGGGCGCGCCGCTGGGTGGCCTCCTGGTGGAACTCGCGGCAGCGCGAGCTCCCCAGCACGGTGCCGCCACGCTGGATGATGCCGCTGACCGAGCGCGCGTGCAGCGGCGTGAAGGTGCCCGCGAGTAGCCCGGCGAAGCCGTCCCGAACGCCATTCACTTCCCAGCCGCGCTCGAGGCCAGCTCGTGCGACCGCCCGGATCGCCGGGTTCATGCCCGGCGCATCGCCGCCACTGGTCAGGACGGCAAGCTTCTTGATCGACGCGCGTGGAGTGGACATGCCAGGCTTAGAAGCAAGCGTCGTTCCAGCCTGTCGACGGCCGACAAGACAGGGTCGAGCGCAAGCTTTGCGCGCCAGCCCCAAGACGCGGCAAGCCCTGCGCGCCCTCGGCTCGGACCGAGCCGTCACGCCTCTCGAGCGGCGGGGAACCACAACCGGAAGCAGGTACCCTGGCCGGGCGCGGTCGTGAGCGTGAGGTTGCCGCCCTGCCGGCGAACGAAGGCGTCGACGATCGCGAGCCCGAGACCGGTGCCGTCCTTCTTCGTCGTGAAGAACGGCTCGAAGACGCGCCGCTGCACCAACGGGGGCATGCCGGGGGCCGTCAATTGCCACCGAGACCCAGCCACCGAGCGCGGTCAGGATGGTCTGGTTGAGATCGGTCGGCGTGGGCTTGCGTTCGGGTGCCTGCCGGCTGGAATCGCGCAGACGCTACACCAGCGCCCTCGCCGATCTGCAAGACCCTTACGCCTTCGGCATGGATGTGGTCGACCGCAGCGTTCACCAGCAGCGGAAGAATCTCTTCGGCTGTCGCCGCGCCGGCGAGGATCAGGCTGGAGATGCACCAGGAGGTACTCACGGCTCGATCTCCCGGAGCGCGAGGCACCGTGAAGGGAAGGGGCCGACCGGTGCTGCCCTGCGCGGGCGAGCGAATCGCGCCACGTCAGATCTTCGGTACGCCTCTTGCTTGATCTCGTCACCAGGGAGGACGCCACCATGATGCGCATCACCGTAGCGGATATCATGACCCGCGAGCTCGTAACCCTTGACGCATCCTGGAATCTGCAGACGACGGCCCGGCTGTTCGCGCAGCGGCACATCGGTGGTGCCCCGGTCGTCGACGCCCACGGCAAGCCGATCGGAGTGGTGACGCTGGCGGACCTCCTGGCTGCGGATCCCGGTGCGACGGTCGCGCAGGTCATGTCGACGTTCGTCGTCTCCATGGAGCCGGACAGGCCGCTCCTCGAAGCCGTCCGGCTCATGGCCATCGACGACATCCATCGCGTCCTCGTGGTGGACGACGGTCGCCTCGTCGGCATCGTCACGTCGATGGACATCGTGAGGGCGCTGGCGAGCCGGACCGGCGGCGCACGCCTCGCGCTCGATCTGCGCTACTGCAGCGATGCAGAGGAGCTCGGCTAGCGAACGCGGCGACGGGGAGCACAGCGCGCGTGTCAGACAGGGCCTTCGGGTGCGCCGGGATAAACCGGCAGGAAGAAGAGGATGAGAGCGCCTTACATCGAAGGGGTAGCGACCCACGATGACCCCGAGTCATACGCAGGCGCCCGCGAGGACGTCGGCGAAGCGTTGACAGGGGCACGCACGGGCAGGGTATCGAGCCGCGAAATAACTGAATCCAGGGTGCCGACGTTGTCCGAAGAAGCGGAAGGCAACACGACCAACACCGCTAACGCGAGGTGGCGGTCGACCCTGCGCGGTCGTAGACCCCGAGCACGTGCGGAATCTTCCTGCGCGAGAACCGGGAGATCCCCAGGTCGCCCGCCGCGGATGG
>JBKJOI010000011.1:0-2924 GCA_046595695.1 Haliangiales bacterium
CTTCGGCCCATGGGGCGAGTGCGGCGGTAGCGCGGTGGCGGCGAGCGCAGAGACCTGCGGCGACGCGCTCGACGACGACTGCGACGGCGCGGCCGACGAGGGCTGCGAGTGCTCGCCCGCGGCCGTCGGCGAGTCGGGCGCTTTCTGGGTGCCCGGGCCGGTGTACGACCTGCAGCCCGATCCTGCCGGCTGCCGGCTGTTCGTGCTCGCCGGCGGCGCGACCGCCGAGCTGGTGGTCATCGACACCGTGGGCAAGCTCGAGGTCGCCCGCGTCGACGTCGGCCAGCCGTCCTACGACTTCGACGTCGCCGTCGACGGTTCGCGTATCGCCTTCGCCACCGCTGACGACGTGCAGGGTATCGCGGTGGTCGACGTGGCCAACGGCTTCGCGGTCGAACGCCTGCCGGTCGGCGACGAGGTGCGCAGCGTGGCCATCACCACCGGCGGGCGCATCTACTACCAGTCACACAGCGACATCTTCCGCTACGAGCCATCCACCGGCGAGCACGAGCGCCTGCTCGGCGCGGTGGGCAACTACGGCGAGCTGCGCCTCTCGCCCGACGAGAAGCACCTCTACCTCGCCTCCCTCGAGGCCAGCCCCGGCAGGGTTATTCGCTACGCGGTCGAGGACGACGGTTCGCTCAGCCGCGAGGAGCGGACCGACCACATGCTGCTCGACGGGCGCGGCGTCTACCCACGGTCTTTCGCCCTGTCTCCCGACGGCAGCCAGATGTCTTACGGCGGTCTCCTCTTCGACGCGCACGACTTCGCCCTGGTGCACGGCGGCTTCGACGACACGGTCACCGCCTTCGCCACCACGAACGACTTCGGCGTCCTCAGCAGCGGGGTATTCGACAGTCAGCTGATCGTGGGTCTGGGCCGCGAGCCCACCCCGGCGGTCGAGTCGATGCTGGTCTCGGGCGACCAGGAGGTGTGGAGCTACGACGTGGTCAGCGAGCTCCTGCATTACACCAACGTCGGCGAGTGGATCGAACCAGCGTTCCTCGGCCGGCGCGAGTGGCCCGCGTCGCCGCTGGCGAGCTACCAGTTCGACGAGCTGATCGTCGATCCGCGTCGGCCCTGGCTCTACGGTCTCGACGGGCGCCGCGGCGAGGTCGTGGTCATCGACCGCGTCTCTCGGCAGCCAGTCGAATCCATCGTCGTCGGCACCTCCGCCACCGATCTGGTCCTCGATCGGGCGGGTCGATACCTCTACGTCGGCCACTTCTACACCTGGGGCTTCGCCCGCATCGACCTCGACCAGCTGGCCTTCGACGAGATCGTCCCGACCCGCACCACGGCATCGGAGCTGCTCCCCCTCGCTTCCGGGCGCCTGCTCAGCGTGAACCGGTACGCCCGCAGCGACGCCCTGCTCTTCGATCCCCTCACCGGCACGCGTGTCGCCGAGAGTGCTGGCAACGGCTATTACCAGCCGGTGCTGGCAGCCTCCATCGACGGCCACGAGCTCTACCTGTCCGAGACCGATCTGTCGAAGACCTGCCTGCGCGTCTTCGACGTCTCGGGCGACGCTGTGGTGCTGCTGCGCGAGCAGCCCTGGGCGCAGTGCACCGAGTACGCCCAGCACGGCCTCGTACCGGTCCCCGGCAGCTCCGACGTCTTCTGGGCGGGTGGACGCTGGCGCACCAGCGATCTGACCCAAGTCTACTCCATGGGCATCGAGCCCGAGTACGCCGACGTGATCCTCACCGTCACTCCCGATGCGCACCTGGCGATCTCGAGCAGCAGGGTCTACGACGCGGCCACCGGAGTGGAGCTCGGCCTGCTCCCCGCGCTGGCCCCGACCCAGGCGCTCGCGCCCGACGGCAAGACCCTCTTCGTCAACGGTGCGGGCGGAGGTGGCCTCGCCAGCGTGGACCTGTCCAGTTACTGAGCCGCGGCAAAAGAAGCTCGCCGCGGCAAACCTGCGGGCACCTGCGTGAGACTGGAGCGGTCGGCCTTCGGTCACCCGGCGAGCCGGAGCGCCACGTGGTGCTGCACGGAGAGGCATGCGCCCTCGTAGAGGTGCAACCACGCTGTGCGTTCGTCGTTCGAGAGGCTTCCGTCGTCGTCGTCGGAGATAGGGCCCAAGTCATCGATCTTGCGGCCATCGTGTCGTCCAGGACTCCCTCGCGAAGTGGGGCGCCCAGATGCGGTGCCCTCGAGGCTAGGCACGTCAGTGAGGCGCTGCACGTGGCAGTCGGCGAGTGGACTGAGCCTGCCGACGGCGGCGCGGATGTACTCGTTGGGGCTTGCCGGCGCGCCGTGCGGGGGGGCGCGGCGGTGGCGGCGGCGCCGCGTTCACGTCGCGGCCGGCGAAGTCTTAGGTCTTCGGCGTGGCCGCGTCGGCGCCACGGCGCCGCATGGCGATGGCCGCGAGGCCTGCGCGCGCTCTCGTCGGCGCTGGCCATGCGCCGCACGCGCAGCGAGCCGTCGGCGGCGGCCGGGGCCACGACGCTAAGCCGTCACGTGCCCCCGGACAACGCGTCGGAGCGCCGTTCCGTTCTTGGGTTGCGTTCACCTCTTCGTTGGAGATGTTCCGTCGCGAGCGAGACGGCTGCTCGGGATCTATTCGCGCGGGTAGCCGTCACCGCCGCGATCGTCGATGAGGCCCGCCGGGATTAGGTCGCGTCGCGTGCCGCCTGCAACGCAACGTTCACGAGCGCGCTCATCGCTTCTGGGCCCGTTGATACTTCAGTAGCGGTCCGTACACCGTGTCTCCCGAGGCCGTCAGGTGCCAGAAGTCGATCGCGCTGATCCGTCCGAGGAACGAGCGGCACGAGTCGTTCCTCGGCGAGCGGCCGGCGTGGCGATCGATCGGCCGCGGGGCCTCGGTCTCGGAGGATCCGGTTCTCTTCCTTGAGGTAGTCGATGACCTCGAGCTGTCGCCGGTTGACCCAGCAGGCCATCACCATCAGCAGGAACTG
>JBKJOI010000371.1:0-10299 GCA_046595695.1 Haliangiales bacterium
GACGACGAAGCACAAGGTATTGGGGCTGAGGCCTGTGGTCAATACTAAATCTGGTGTCGGACCGGACTAAATCGCAAGTGTGCGAGGGTCCTGGCAAATCGCCTCGCGTTCACGCGCGGGTCTCGATACGCTGCGCGCGTGGTGCGTCGTGACGAAGTGAGACCGACCGGGCCGCGAGGGCCGGAGCAGGTCACTTCACGCTGCACTTCTCCAGCGGGTGCAAGTCCCGTCCCGGTAGGCGTCGGAGCGCCGGGTAGCAGGCCCCAGGCGGCGGGAGAGATCCTGTCCGTCCGAGCGGGGCGTCAAGAGCCCGATCCGCGACGCAAGTCGTGCGACGGGGAGCAAGAACGCGGGCCGCAACATGAAGTGAAGCCTGTAGCCCCGACAGAGCCACAACGAGGGAGCCGAGCCGCTCACGTCACGGCGAAGGCCACATCGACGACGGGGACGTCCGAACATGACGTCGTCGATCCCTCCGGGGTATGGGGAGCAGCACGCGTTCAAGGAGGAGTGCGGAACACGGGAGACCCGTCTGCGTCGCCGCAGTCACGGCAAGGTGGCTCGTATAAGTCGAAGACGAAAGCGAGCGCTGCGCAGCGGGAGTCCGAGGGGGCCGTAGTACTGACGATGGACGTGCAGAACAACGCGTCCGGAAGGAGAGGCCCCTGCGGTGGTCGTGTCGGTCGAAGAGGTAAGCGCGAGGGCATGGTCGGCGAAAGCGGACCCAACAACCCCGATGGGCGTAGTCCCGTCGACAAAGTGCAACAACTCCAAGACCGGCTGAGGGACGCGGCCAAGCGGCACCCGGAGCGGCGGTTCCACGCGCTATACGATCGGATCGCGAGGAGTGACGTTCTCGCGGAAGCGTGGGATCGTGTGCAGCGGAACAAGGGCGCGGCGGGCGTCGATGCAGTGACGCTCGCCGACGTCGAGGCATACGGGGTGGAGCTGTTTCTTTCGGAGCTCCAGGCCGTACTGCGCGCAGGCGAGTACCGACCGAGGCCGGTCCTCAGGCGGTACATCCCGAAGGCCGATGGAAGGAAGCGGCCGCTTGGGATCCCGACGGTGCGCGATCGAGTGGTGCAGGCGGCGGCGAAGCTGGTGCTGGAGCCGATCTTCGAGGTCGACTTCCAGGATTGCTCGCACGGGTTTCGACCCGGCCGTAGCGCGACCGACGCGCTGGAGACGCTGCGCAAGGCAGGCGCGCGCGGCGGTAACCACGTGCTCGACGCGGACATTCGCGATTACTTCGGCAGCATCGATCACGAGCTGTTGATGGCGCGGGTGGCCCGGCGAGTGTGCGACCGGCGGGTGCTCAAGCTGCTGCGGCAGTGGCTCCAAGCCGGGGTGATGGAAGGTGGGCGCGAGACGACGACGCTGAGCGGAACACCGCAAGGCGGCGTGATCTCTCCGCTGCTTTCGAACATCTACCTGGCCTTCCTCGACGACCGATGGATGCGCCAGTGCCGCCACCTCGGGGTGCTGGTGCGCTACGCGGACGACTTCGTCGTGATGTGTCGAACGGCGAAGGACTGCGAGGAAGCGGAACGCCGCGTGAGGCTCGTGCTCGCGCGGCTCAAGCTGGAGCTGCACCCGGAGAAGACGAGGCGCGTCGAGCTGAGCGGCGGCAAGCAAGGCTTCGACTTCCTCGGCTGTCACCTGCGGAAGCGCATGTCGGGGTCAATCTGGATCAAGGAGCGCAAGCTCAAACACTTCCTCCAGAGATGGCCGTCGGCACGCAGCATGAAGCGGGTGCGGCAGCGCGTGAAGGCGCTGACCACGCGATCGCGGTGTCACGAGGATCCGCGCGACGTCATCGCCGCGCTCAACCCCGTGCTCCGTGGCTGGGGTCAGTACTTCCGCACCGGGAACGCCGCCGACCAGTTCACCAGCCTCGATCGGTACGTGACGTGGCGACTCAAGCGTCTGCGAATCCAGCGCAAGGGTCGTCATCTCAAGCCGGGCGAGGCGAAGCGGTGGACGGAGGACTACTTCAACGGCTTCGGGCTTCATCGTCTGCGCGGAACCATCCGCTACCCGGGAGCTGCGTAATGCTGCGTCTCAAGAGACCATCGGTAAGCCGTGTGCGGGAAATCCGCACGCACGGTTTGAAAGGGGGTTCTGCCCTTTCACCGATGAACAACATCGTGTGAAAGGGCAGGATCTACCAGTGACGTCCAAAAATGGCCCTGTGGCGCCGGTGCTGGCGAGCGTGCCCGAACCCTCGTCCGGTCCGGTGCAGCCGCCTGGCCGCATTACCGCGCGTGCCCTCATCGCCGGGTCGGTCCTGGCGGTCGCCCTGTGCGCGATGAACTCGCTGCTGACACTGTCGTTCGGCGTCATCGAGGAGGGGCCGACGATCGCGGCGCTGTTCTTCTTCGCGTTCTTCTTCCTGTCGCGCATGAAGATCACCGTCACCGAGATGGTCATCGTGTCGACGATGGGCTCGGCCGGCGGCAGCCTCGGCTTCATCTCGAACTTCTTCGCCGCGAAGGCGATGACCGGCACGCCCTACACGATCGTCGAGATGGCGGCTTTCGGCGTCGTCTCGAGCCTGGTCGGCCTGGTGATGGTGATCCCGCTGCGCCAGCTGCTCATCCTCAAGGAGAACCTACCGTGGCCCGGGTCGAAGGCGGTCGCCGGCGTCATCAAGGCGCTCGTCGAGGACGGCGACCCGCGCCAGCCGAAGTACCTGCTCGGCATGGTCGTCGTCGGCATGGCCGTGGTGATCCTGAACGACGACGGCGGCTTCGGCGTGATCGCTGCCGAGACGCAGATCACGAGATTCGGCCTGGCGGCGTACGGCGCGGCCATCGCGTGGTCGCCGTTCGCGATCGGCGGCTCGTACCTCATGGGTATGCGCACGTGCGTGGGCTTCCTGGCGGGCGCCGTGGTGCTCATGATCATGGGCAAGACCGGCGCCGTGCCGGATCCGAGCGCGCCGCACCGCTTCTTCTGGCCGGGCATGGGCTTCCTGGTGGCTTCGGGGCTCACCATGATCGCGCTCAACTGGCGTACCTTCGCCGAGGCGTTCAAGTCGATCCTGTCGCTGGGTGAGAAGACCGAGGACGACGACCCGGTGATGTCAGGGCGCACGCTGGCGATCGTCGCGTCGGTGGTGCTGCTACTGACCGTGCTCGTCATGACGCTCATGTTCGGCCTGTCGCTGGTGCTGGTGATCGTGCTCATCGCGGTCGGCGGCCTGCTGCAGAACATCATCGCGACGCGCGCCGCCGCGCAGACCGCGTTCAACCCCGCACGCGTCATGGGCATCCTGGTGCAGGGCGTAACCAGCGTCTTCGGCGGCAGCAGCGTGACGACGAACCTGACCGGCGCCGGCTTCGTCGCCGGCAGCGGTGCGCAGGCCGGCCTGCTGACCGGCGACATGGCGTACGGGCGCTGGTTCAAGGTGCCGTCGCGCTGGCAGTTCTGGACGCAGATGCTGACCGTGGTGCCGTGCGCGGTCGTCGCGGCGTTCGTGTTCCGCGAGATCCACGCGGCCAAGCCGCTCGTGCTGGTGGGCGAGGGGCATCCAGCCCCGGTGGCCAAGATGTGGGCGTCGAGCGCGCTCATCTTCGACGGCTCGGCACCGCTGCCGCCGCACGCGGTCGAAGCCCTGATCATCGGCGCGATCGCCGGCGTGATCTACACGCTGTTCGAGCGCATCAAGCCGATCCAGAAGTGGCTCCCCGACTCGATCGGCCTGGGCCTCGGCCTGGTGCTGCCGGTGTCCCTCGGCCTGTCCTTCTTCTTCGGCGGTGTCCTCATGTGGATCGTGCTGGGCCGCTGGGCCAAGCTGAAGGACGTCACGCTGACCACGCTCGCGGTCGGCTGCATCGTCGCCGAGGGCCTCGGCGGCGTCGCCAAGCCGCTCATGAAGCTCGCCGGCATCCACGGCCTCCCCTAGATCTTACTTTCGGGGACGGTGCTCAAGATCTTACTTTCGGGGGCAGGCAGCGCCCCTTCGGTGGCGCTGCTCCGGAGCTCACTTTCGGCCGAAGGTGTTCATCACGCGCGGCCATCGGTGCGGACGCGCCGAAAGTAAGAAAGTAAGATCCTGAACACCGTCCCGGGTTGTGAACGTCAGAGGCCGAGGTTGGTGAGCAGGAAGGCGTATTCGAAGGCGGTGGAGGACAGGCGGGCGTAGCGGCCGGAGGCGCCGCCGTGGCCGGCGTGGAGCTCGGTGCGGAGGAGGAGGGGGCGGGAGTCGCTCTTGAGGGCGCGCAGCTTGGCGACGTACTTGGCCTGCTCGAAGTACATGACGCGGCCGTCGGAGAAGGACGACTCGACGAGGATCGCGGGGTAGGCGCGGGCGGAGAGATTGCCGTAGGGGTCGAAATTCTTCATGTAGGCGTACTGGGCGGGGTCGCGCGGGTCGCCCCACTCTTCGTACTCGGTCGTGGTGAGCGGAAGGTCCGGGTCGAGCATGGAGCTCACCGCGTCGACGAAGGGCACGCGCAGCACGGCGACCCGGAAGAGCTCGGGACGCAGGTTGAGCACCATGCCGATGAGCAGGCCACCCGCGCTGACGCCGGCGATCGCGAGCTGCGACCGCGTCGTGGTGCCGTCGCGGACGAGTGACTCGGCCACCGCGATGAAGTCACCCGCGGAGACGAGCCGGCTGGCCAGCTTGCCGGCGTCGTGCCACGGCTCGCCGCGCTCGCCGCCGCCGCGCACGTGCGCGATCGCGAAGACCACGCCGCGATCCAGGAGCGACGCGCGCGCCAGGTCGTAGTCGGCGTCGTAGGAGGCGCCGTAGGCGCCGTAGGCCTCGAGCAGGAGCGGACGCGGCTTATCGTCGCGCCAGGGCGCGACACCCGGACGCCAGACCAGCGAGATCGGGATCTCGGTGCCGTCCGGCGCGGTCGCCGTGCGCGCCGCGGTCGCGTAGTCGCCACCGTCGTAGCCGCCGGGCACCTTTGGCTCCTTGAGCACACGCAGCTGGCCGGTCGCGAAGTCGGCCTCGACCACCATGGCCGGGCGCCGGAACGTCTCGATCGCGTAGCGGTAGACGCCCGCGCCGTGGTCGGGGTTCGCCTCGGCCCACAGGCTCCACGCGACGTCGGGCGGCGCCGGACGCACGCGCGCGCCGCTTGCCAGGTCGAGGAGCGTGACGTACGGCCGCCCGCCCTCGCGCTCGAGCAGCGCCAGGTGCCCCGCGAACGCATCGGCCGACGAGATGTGCACGTCCTTGCGCGCTGCCACGACGTCCTTCCACTTCGCGACGCGCGGATCGTCCTCGGGCGCCGCGACCACGCGGAACATCGGCGCGTCGAGGTTGGTGCGGATGTAGAAGGTGTCGCCGCCGTGATCCAGGTCGTAGATGTGCCGCGGCTGGCGCGCGGCCACCACGCGCCACGGCCCGCCCGGACGCGAGGCACGCGCCACGCGTACCTCGCTCGACTCGTAGCTCGCCGAGTGCATCACCAGCCACTCGCCGCTGCGCGTGCGGTCGACCGACAGATCGAAGCGGACGTCCTTCTCCTCGTAGAGGAGGCGATCCTTCGCCGCCGCGCCGCCGAGCTCGTGGCAGTAGACCGCGTACGAGCGGTAGGCGTCGTCGCGCAGCGTGTACACGAACGACTTGCCGTCGACCGCCCACGCCGCACCCGAGACCCGCGCGATGCGTTCCGGCGCGACGACGCCCGCCTTCGCGTCGGCCGGCCCGGCGCCCAGGTCCTTGACGTAGAGGGTGTAGTTCTCGTCGCCGCTCTCGTCGAGCGAGTACAGCAGCCAGCGCCCGTCGTCGGAGACCTCGAAGACGCCGAGATCCAGGTACGGCTTGCCCTCGGCGAGCAGGTTCAGATCGAGCACGACGCGATCGACCGCGTCGTCGGCGGTGCGCCAGCGTCGCATGTGGATCGGGTACGGCTTGCCCTGCTCGTGCCGGGTGAAGTGATCCCACTCGCCGTGCCGCACCGGGACGTCCGCGTCGTCCTCGATCACGCGCGCGCGCAGCTCCGTCTCGAGCCGCGCGATCAGCTTGGCCCGCGGCTTCATCACCGCCGCGGCGTACGCGTTCTCGGCGTCCAGGTAGGCTCGGACGGCGGGGCTGTCGCGCTCGTGCAGCCAGCGGTAGGCATCGCGGCGCTCGTCGCCATGCAGCGTCGAGACGACCTCGACACGCTTCGCGACCGGCGCGATCGGGCCGCGCGCCTTCTTGGCCTCCGCCGGTGCGACCAGCACCAGCGCCGCGATCGCGACGACGAGCGCCCGCGCCGGGCGCACGCTCAGCTCTCCGCCGTGAAGCTCGGCAGCGCCCCGAAGCGCGTCACGTGGTGCTCCTCGTCGCCGAACAGGCTGTTCAGAACCTGCATACGCTTGAAGTAGAGCCCGACGTCGTGTTCGTCAGTGACGCCGATGCCGCCGTGCAGCTGGATGGCCTGCTGCACGACGTACTTTCCACCGGTGCCGAGCTGCGCCTTGGCGACCGAGATCGCGCCCATGCGCTCCACCGTGTCGGCGTCGCCGGCCTTGATCGCCGCCAGGATCGCGGTCGACCGGCACAGCTCGACCTCGACGAACATGTCCACGGCGCGGTGCTGCAGCGCCTGGAAGCTGCCGATCTTGACGCCGAACTGCTCGCGCGTGCGCAGGTACTCGACGGTCATGCGGAGGACCGTCTGCATGATGCCCAGGCCCTCGGCGCACGCCGCGGTCGCCGCCTGGTCGATGACCCAGTCGAGCGCGTCGGTCGCGTTGCCGTGTCCGGCCAGGCGGCGGTCGACGTCGACCTCGGCGCCGCGCAGGTGCACCATGGCCGCGCGCTGGCCGTCCATGGTCTTGATCGGCTGCACGCTCATGCCCGGCGTGTTGCGGTCGAGCACGAACAGCGCGACGCCCGCGCGATCGCGCGTCGCGCCGCCGACGCGCGCCGAGAGCACGAGGTGGTCGGCGTCGTGGCCGCCCAGCACGAAGACCTTCTCACCGGTGAGGCGCAGCTTGCCGCCGGGCGTGGCCTCGGCGCGCGTGGCCACGTCGGCGACGTCGTAGCGGCCCTGCCGCTCGGCGTAGGCGAGCGCCAGCGTGGTGTCGCCGGCGATGAGCGGCTCGAGCCAGCGTTTCTTCTGCTCCGCATCGCCGGTCCGCGCGATCGCCATGCCGCCCAACATGACCGACGAGAGGTACGGCTCGGGCACGAGCGTGGTGCCGAGTTGCTCGAGCAGCACCATCACGTCGACCATGGTGCCGCCCAGGCCGCCATCGGCCTCGGCGAAGGGCAGGCCGACCCAGCCGAGCTCGGCCATCTGCTTCCACGCCTTGCGCTCGTAGCCGATGGCGTCCTCGCGCAGCTTGCGCAGCCGCGTCACCGGCGAGCTCTTCTTGGCGAAGCTCGCGGCGCTGTCGGCGAGCATCTTCTGGTCCTGTGTCAGATCGAAGTTCATGGATGTCGAGCTCCTTACGAAAGCCCCAGGATCAGCTTGGCAATGATGTTCTTCTGGATCTCGCTCGAGCCGCCGTAGATGGTCGTTGCGCGCGTGTAGTTGAACGTCGACGGCACCCACTGCTCGAGCGGCGGGACGACGCCGTCCTCGTTGAACCACGACAGCGCGTCGTGGCCCATGACCTCCATGCCGAGCTCGAGCGCCTGCTGCATGATCTCGGAGCCGCGCAGCTTGAGGATCGACGCCTCGGGGCCGGGCGCCTTGCCGAGCTGCGCACCCGCGAGCGTGCGGTAGTTGGCCATCATGAGCCCGCGCAGCTTGATCTCGAGGCGCGCGATCTTGGCGCGCATCGTCGGATGCTCGATGAGCGGGCGGCCATCGGCGACGGTCGCGGCGGCGATGCGCTTGACCCGGCGGAGCGCGCGCCGCGACAGGCCCACCGAGGCGATGAGCGTGCGCTCGTGGCCGAGCAGCGCCTTGGCGAGCGTCCAGCCGCCGTGCAGTGGCCCGACCAGGTTGTCCTTGGGCACCGGCGTGTTCTCGAAGAACGTCTCGCAGAAGGCCGGCGTGCCGCCGATGGTCAGCATCGGCTTGACCTCGAGGCCGGGCGACTTCATGTCGATGAGCAGGAAGGAGATGCCTTCCTGCTTCTTGCCCTGCGGGTTCGTCCGCACCAGACAGAAGATCCAGTCGGCGTACTGCGCGTAAGTGGTCCAGGTCTTCTGCCCGGTGACCAGGAAGTTGCCCTTGCCGTCGTCGATGGCGGCGCAGCGCAGTGAGGCCAGATCGCTGCCCGAATTGGGCTCGGAGTAGCCCTGGCACCAGACCTCGTCTCCGGACAGGATCTTCGGCAAGTAGCGCTTCTTCTGCGCGTCATTGCCGAACTGAATGATGAGTGGTCCGACCATGGATAAGCCGAATGGCGAGAGCTGCGGCGCTCCCGACAGCTCGAGCTCCTCGGTCAGGATGAAGCGCTGCGTGGCGTCGAAGCCGGGGCCGCCGTGCTCCTTGGGCCACTGCGGCGCCACCCAGCCCTGGCGGAACAGGATCTTGTGCCACTCCATGACCTCGTGCATGTCGAAGTTACCGTCGACGGTGGCCTTGGCCTTGAGATGGGGCGGCAGCGCCTGCTGGATCCACGAACGCACCTCGGCGCGAAAGGCCTCGTGCTCGTGAGTGAATGACAGGTCCATGGCGGGGTAGCTTATACCCGTCGACGGTGCGGGGTGTACTATGCTGGCTCGTATGGGAGGTGGTTCACAGACGGGCTCGGGCTCCGGCTCGGGCTCGACGGGTAGAGACTCGTCCGCAGGCACGTCTGCCACCGATCCCACGCTCGTGTCTGCCAAGGATCTCGGCCTGGCGCCCGCGCCCTCCACGCGCGCTGCGGAGCCGGAAGGCGAGGCGCTCGCGCCCGGCACGATGGTCGGCGAGTATCACATTCTGCGGCGACTGCCGAAGGGCGCCATGGGCGCGGTCTACGCCGCGGTCCACCCGGTGATCGGCAAGCAGGCGGCGGTCAAGGTGATCGCGCGCCGCCTGTCCGGGGACACCAGCGCGGTCGCGCGCTTCGTGCAGGAGGCGCGCTCGGTCAACCAGATCGGCCACGTGAACATCGTCGACGTGTTCGCGTTCGGCGAGCTGTCAGACGGGCGGCCCTACTACGTCATGGAGTGGCTGCACGGTGAGAGCCTGGCCGAGCGCGTGCAACGCGGGCCGCTCGATCTGCACGAGGCGCTCGAGGTCCTCGACCCGGTCGCCGACGCGCTCGAGGCCGCGCACGAGAAGGGCGTGGTCCACCGCGATCTCAAGCCCGATAACGTCTTCCTCGTCGACGTGCGCCACAACCGCCGTCTGGTCAAGCTGCTCGACTTCGGCATCGCCAAGCTGCATGCGCCGCACGAGGCCGCGCCCGAGCCGACGCAGACCGGCATGGTCATGGGCACGCCCGGGTACATCTCGCCCGAGCAGGCGCGCGGCAAGTCGGTCGACCACCGCACCGACGTCTACGCGCTCGGCTGCATGGCCTACCAGATGATGACCGGGCGGCTGCCTTTTCCCGCCGAGAGCGCGATGGACATGATCGCGCTGCACCTGACCCAGCCGCCGCCGCGCGCGAGCACGCAGCGGCGCGGGCTGCCCGACGCGTTCGACGATCTCATCCTGCAGATGATGGCCAAGCGCGTCGAGGATCGACCTTCGCTGGCATCGATCCGCGTGCGCATCGCCGATCTGCTCGCCAACGTGGGTGACACCGGCAAGGCGTCGACCGGCGATCCGCGCAAGGCGCTCTACCGGCCACGGCTCGAGACGCCGCAGGGCGGCGTCGTGCTGTCGGCGCCGGGCGCGGATCCGCAGGGACCCGAGGCGCTCATGGCCACCGCCGCGCCGGGCGAGCTGGCTCAGTCGGCCACGGGTACGCCCGACACATCCGGTGTCATGCGCGTCATGCGCACGAGCGGCCAGGCGGCCGCGGCGGCTCCGGGTCGGGTGTCGGCGCGCATCGCCGCGGCCGCGGCCGCGGCCGCGGATATGGCCTCGCTCTCGAGGGCGTCGTCGGGTCCATCGCTGCCGGCAACGCGGGTGTCGAGCCGGCGCCCGCGGCTGCTGCTCGTGGCGGGCGGGCTCGTCGGCTTCGCGCTCGCGGCGGTGGTGCTGCTCGGGCGGAACAGCGGCCGCGGCGGCGCCGGCACCGAGCAGCGGATGCCGCCCATGCCCGCGATGGCGCAGCAGCTGCCCGCGGCAGCAGCGTCAGCGCCGCCCGCGGCATCCGCCGCGTCCGCGCCGCGCCCGGGCGCGCTCATCGTGCAGGTCGATCCGGCCGAGGCGCGCGTCGCGCTCGACGGCAAGCCGCTCGTGGTCGTCGACGGGCTCGTGCGCGTCGAGCTCGAGCCGGGCGCACCGCACCTCGTGC
>JBKJOI010000435.1:0-13386 GCA_046595695.1 Haliangiales bacterium
GCGGCCGCCGCGCTTGGCCTTGTACAGGTTCTCGTCGGCGATGCGGATGAACCCGGGCGCGTCGAGCGCCTCGCCGTCGAGCGTGGCGACGCCGACCGAGATGGTCACCGGCAGCGAGTCGCCCTCGAAGTCGAAGGGATCGCGCGCCACCAGCATGCGGATCTGCTCGCCGAACTCCATGGCGCCGTCCTTGCCGGTCTCGGGCAGCACCGCGGCGAACTCTTCGCCGCCGTAGCGCGCGAGCAGCTCCTCGCGCCGGATGCGCGCGAGCAGCCGCTTGGCGATCTCCTTGAGCACGTGGTCGCCCGTGAGGTGGCCGTGCTGGTCGTTGATCTTCTTGAAGTGGTCGATGTCGAACATGACCAGCGACAGCGGCCGGCCGTAACGCGCGCAGCGCGCCATCTCGCGGTCGAGGAACTCGATGAAGTACCGCTTGTTGTAGGTGCCGGTCAACGCGTCGACGATGGTCATCCGGTAGATCTCCTCGTGGTAGGAGACCTCGACGTTGGCGCCGGTCAGGAACTTGAAGATCGCCGCGCCGATCTTGAGGAAGTCACCGTCGCGCAGCGGCGCCTTGGTGACCGGGTTGTCGTTGACGTACGAGCCGTTGGTCGAGCCCAGGTCCTCGACCAGCCAGTTGGCGTCGTCGCGGTAGACGCGCGCGTGGCGGCGCGACACCGAGTCGCGGTCGACCTGGATGTCGCAGTCGGTGCCGCGTCCGAGCACGAGCTCGGCGCGATCGAGCGGGAAGCGCCGGCCCATGTCGGGCCCGGGCGGATAGATGAGCACCAGACACGCGTTCGCCCCGCCCGCGATCGGAGTCGGGACGTGCACCTTGGTGACGCGTGTCTTCCACTCACTCATGCGGGGCAGGACCCTCAGGATCCGAGAGGCGATGCGAGGGCGCTTTTCTTTTGTATTCCGGACCCTTCCACGCTGTCAATGTACTCGCAGGTGCGACACGAACTGTGATACGTCGATCGCGTGCGCGGTCCTCGCGATCCGTTCGAGCTGCCGGGCGATGGCAGCGGCCACCGTGGCGCCCTCGTGGTGCACGGATTCACCGGTTCTCCCTTCGAGATGCGGTGGATCGGCGAGCGCCTGGCCGCCCGCGGTTTCGAGGTGATCGGGCCGGCGCTGGCCGGACACGAGCACGGCTCGCCCGAGGAGCTGGATCGCACCACGTGGCATGACTGGTACGCGAGCGCCGAGCTCGCCTTCGACGAGCTGCGCAGCCGCTGCGAGCGCGTGGCGGTGGTCGGGCTGTCGATGGGCGGCCTGCTGGCGCTGCACCTCGCGCACGAGCGCCAGGCGCAGGTCACCGCGCTGGCGGCCATGGCCACGCCGATCTGGCTCCCCCGACCGATCGAGGCGGCCATCCGGGTCGTGAACGGCACGCTGCGCGCGGGCGAACGCCTGCCCTTCGTGGGCGGCATGCTCGCCGGCGGCGACGTGCCGCCGCTGCCCAAGCTGGGCGGCCAATCCGACCTCGCCGACCCGGGCGCGCGCGCCGAGAACCCGACCATGCCCGCGATGCCGGTGCGTGCGCTGGCGACCCTGCTCGAGCTCCAGCAGCAGGTGCGCCGCGACCTGCCGGGCGTGCGCCAGCCCGCGTTCCTGGCCCACGCGCGCCTCGATCACACCGCGCCGTTCGCGTGCCTGGAAGGCATCCGCAGCCGCATCGGCACGCCGCCGGGAGAGCTGCAGACGCTCGAGCTCGAGCACAGCTACCACGTGATCACGATCGATCTGGAGCGCGCGCTGCTCGCCCGCCGCGTCGGCGAGTTCCTCGAGGAGAAGCTGCCATGACCCGCCACGTCGTCTCCATCGATCAGGGCACCACCGGCTCGACCGTGCTGGTGCTGAACGAGAAGCTCGAGATCCGTGGCAAGCAGAACCAGGAGTTCCCGCAGATCTACCCCAAGCCGGGCTGGGTCGAGCACGATCCCGAGGCCATCTGGAAGAGCGTGCTGGCGGCGCTCGAGCGCGCGCTCGCCGAGGCCGAGATCGGCGGCAAGGACATCGCCGCCATCGGCATCACCAACCAGCGCGAGACCACCGTGGTCTGGGATCGCAAGACGCTTTTGCCCGCGCGCACCGCGATCGTCTGGCAGGATCGCCGCACCGCCGACGCGTGCGCCGGCTACAAGCAGGCCGGGCGCGAGGCGCGCGTGCGCGAGCTGACCGGGCTGGTGCTGGACCCGTACTTCTCGGGCACCAAGCTGCGCTGGATGCTCGACGAGGATCGCGCGCTCAACAAGGCCGCGACCAGCGGCGCGCTCGCCTTCGGCACCGTCGACTCGTTCTTGGTCGCGCGCCTCACCGGCGGCGCGGTGCACGTGACGGATCCCTCGAACGCGTCGCGCACGCTGCTGTTCGGGCTGCGCTCGCTGGCCTGGGAGGACGAGCTGCTCGAGCTGTTCGGCATCCCGCGCGCCTGCCTGCCGGAAGTGAAATCGTCGGCCGAGGTCTACGGGGTCACCCGCGGCGTGCCCGGGCTGCCCGACGGCATCCCCATCGCCGGCATCGCGGGCGACCAGCAGGCGGCGCTGTTCGGCCAGGCCTGCTTCGAGCCCGGCGACGCCAAGTGCACCTACGGCACCGGTGCGTTCCTGCTCATGAACACCGGCTCGCGGCCGGTGCCCTCGACGCACGGCCTGCTCACCACGGTCGGCTGGAAGCTGGGCGCGGGCGCCGAGGCTGGCGAGGTCGCCTACGCGCTCGAGGGCTCGGCGTTCATCGCCGGCGCCGCGGTGCAGTGGCTGCGCGACGGCCTGGGCATCGTGAAGGACGCGGCCGAGATCGAGGCGCTCGCGACCAGCGTCGAGGACTCGGCGGGCGTCGTGGTGGTGCCCGCGTTCGCCGGCCTGGGCGCGCCGCACTGGCGCCCCGAGGCACGCGGCGTGATCACCGGGCTCACCCGCGGGACCACGCGCGCGCACATCGCGCGCGCCGCGCTCGAGGGCATCGCGCTGCAGAACTACGACATCCTGAAGGCGATGCAGGACGACAGCGGCCGGCCGCTCGCGAGCCTCAAGGTCGACGGCGGCGCGGCCGCCAACGACCTGCTCATGCAGTTCCAGGCCGACGTGCTCGGCGTCGATCTGCTGCGCCCGCAGATCACCGAGACCACCGCGCTGGGCGCCGCATTCCTCGCCGGCCTAGGCGTGGGCATCTGGAAGTCGAAGGCGGAGATCGCGCGCGTGTGGCGCGAGGAGCGGCGCTTCACGCCCAGGATGACCGGCGCCAAGGTCGTGGCGCACCTGCAGGCGTGGGCCGAGGCGGTCAAGAAGGCCTGAGCGGCGCGGGGCGCGTGCGCGCTACGGAGGCGGTGCGTCGGGCAGTGGCGCGGTGAGCTGGAACGAGACGAGGAACGGACCGGTCTCGCCCGCACCGAGCGCGACCGGCTTCGACAGCACCATGCTGCCGTGCTCGTCGGCGAAGCCACCCGCGCCGGGCTCCTGCAGCCGCTCGTAGGGCGCCGCGAAGAGCCTCAGATCGGTGACCTCGAGCTCGACGCGGCACGCGCCGCCGGCGGTGCACTCGAGCGTCTTGATCTCGGCGAGGTCGGGGTAGTCGTGCAGCACCGCGTCGAGCCGGGTGCGGACGCCGCGCTCGCGATCGAGATCACGCGCGGGTAGCGACGGCGGCGTGAACGGCGTGAGCGGCGTGGGCGGCGTGCGCGGCGCGAGCGTGGGCGGCGTGCGCGCGGGATCCGCGGTGGCCTCGGGCAGGGCAGGCGGTACGGTCGCGCCCGCCGGCGATGCGCTGGTCGCCGCGCCCGCGCCGCCCGCGCCGCCCTTGCCCCCGCCGCGCACCAGCCACACCAGCCCGACGCCCGCGGCCGCGAGCACGAGCACCACCACGATCCAGCGCGTCACCCGGGCAGCATAGCGGACCTGTGCGCTACGGCGACGGCCAGTTGCCGTCGGTGCAGTCGATCTGCTGGGTCGCCGGGTAGGCGTAGCTGAAGAACACGCACATCTCCGATGGGAACGGCAGCGGCGCTCCGGTGTCGTTCATGTACTCGCAGTCGATGCGGATCCGGTCGCCCGGCCGCACCACGAACGGATCCTCGGTCGTGTACAGGTTCTGCGGCGGGTTGAACTGATCTTCGGCGACCCAGCCATGGTCGTAGATCACTTCCGGCGCGCCGCCCGCGGGCGTGAACGTGATCGACACGTGCGTGCCCCACTCGTGCATGTGGCCGCCGAGCGAGAAGAAGCTCAGACGCTCCTGGATCTCGCACTCCACCGACGTCGAGCCCACGCCGATTGGCAAGCTGAAGTCGGTGTCGGCGATGCTGAACAGCTGCGCGGTCTCGACGTCTGCCGATGGTGGCGTCACCTTGAGCGTGAACGCGCCCTGGCCATCGATCGGCGACTCGGTGGCGTTGATCCAGTGGGTCTGGATCATGAGCTGCTTCTGCGCCGGCACGCGGAAGACGACCCCGGTGGGCAGCTGGGCGGGCGGCGCCTCGGCACCGCCCACGGCAAGGAAGCGCGCGTTGAACATGTCGTCCTCGTTGCACTCGTGCGTGCCGGCCGGCTGCGGGTTCTGCACGGCGTAGAGCAGCACGTGGTGCGCGCCCAGCGCGCTCTGGTAGCCGTGGTAGTCGACGATGTCGGTCTCTTCGGGAAAGCGGTAGTCGATGTAATGGCAGTAGGTGACGTCGGTGCCGGGCGCCACGCCCAGCACGGGCGGCGAGATCAGCTGGATCTCCCCGTCGGCGGGCGGCGGCGGCGCGAAGCCCGGGATGAACGAGCTCTCGGGCGCGGCATCGGTCTCCGCCCAGTCGCCACCGTCGTCACCGTCGTCGCCGCAAGCGGAGGCGAAGGCCCCGAGCACGAAAACAGCAACCGCAACCCTGGCGCTACCGTTGTACGACCTCATGCCACACCTCCCGGTTACAGGCAGGAATTCGGGGTACAGCCACAACCGGCGCCGGCGCATACGCAGGTCGCTCCGGTGCCGCAGACCGCCACGCCCGCGTCCTCGTTCTGGCAGGTCCGCGTGCAGAAGTGTGCGTCAGGATCGCCGAGTGTCGCGCAGATCGTGGCCATCCCGTTGCCCGAGCAGTCGCTGATCGTGTTGCAGAACTTGCCGACGCCGATCTCGTTGCCGGGGTCGCCCGGCTGACCGCAGAACGACTCGGGCGCGTCGGGCGGTGGTGCGTCAGGCGGCGTCGCATCGATCGCGGCCGCATCCGCGGTGGCGGCGTCGTCGTCTCCGCCGCAAGCTACCAGGGTGGCGCACAGGAGCACCGCGATCAGGGTGGCAGAAAGTCGCATGCGGGTCCTTTCGATGAGGCGATGATGGTTCAGGGATCGACGCAGATCTCTTGCTCGTCCGCCGGGTAGTAGAAGAGCACCGCGAAGCACATCTCGTCGTCGGAACCTTCACCGAAGATCACCGGAGTGGGTCCGGGATTGTCCCAGTGGCAGGTACTCTGGACCCAGTCACCTTGCCGAATCACGAGATCCAACGGATCCATCGGTTGATCGCCGAACTGCCAGGGATCGATCTTGTAGATCTCGCGAGTCGAGGCCTGGTCTGGCCCCGACTCGACATGCAGGCGCGTGCCGATCTTGTGCATGTGAGGGAACGCGGCGAAGACGTTCATGTCGCGCGGCGCAGCACAGCCGATGGTTTGCGTGTGGTCGCTGGTGGCGGCGGGGATCTCGGTGAGGAAGGAGCCCAGCGGATAGAAGCCCGCGGCCTGCAGCTGCGCAGGATCATCGGCGTAGCGTAGGTTCACCGCGCTGCGCTCGGTGACCGCGTTGTCGGCAGTGTTCTGTAGATGGAACTGGATCATGTACTGCGAGCTCGCCGGGATCTTGAACCCGACGCCCGACGGCAGCTCGAGGCCGTTCGAGCCGACACCACCCGCCCAGATCGGTCGCCACGAGGTCTCGAGCAGCACATCGCACTCGTAGAATGCCTCGGGTCGCGGCTGCGTCATGGTCACCAGCAGCACGTGGTGCACCACTTGCCCGGAGATGGGCTGGACCTCGGTGACCGCGACCTCATGATCGGGTGACGCGAAGGTGTAGCAGAAGAACTTCTCCTCCCCGGGCTGCAGGGTGTACTCGAGCGTGGTGAGCTGCTGACCGCCCGGCGGCGGCGGAGGATCGAGCGGCCCGTCGTCGGCGGGCGCCGCGGCATCGGCCGCGCTGCCCGCGCTCTCGTCGCCGCTGCAGCCCACGGCCAAGCCGGAGCTGGCGAGGAGCCCGGAACACGCGAACGCGAGCGCTACCGCAGGACTGTGCATACTGGCCTCCGTCCCAGGAGTTGGGCCCGCGAACCGTACGCCCGCGCCACGACGCGGGTCAACGAATACTGAAGGATGAAAGGCGGGGTAATACCCCGCCTTTTCGCGGCGCGATCCGCGGTCGTCTCGACTAGACTCTCTCGCTCATGGCGGAATTCGAGCCAGATACGGCGTCCGGCAGCGCTTTCCCGGTAATCCCCGATTCGTTCCCGGCATCCACGGCGCCCGGGCCTGCGCGCGCGTCCGGCGAGCGCGTGCAGATCGCCAACCGCGCCGACGGTGGCATCGGTTACTGGTTGCTCAAGCTGTACGGCTTCGCCGCGTGCGTGCTGGTCGCGCTGCTCACGATCGTCGCGGTGTCGACCTACGGCTACTTCGCGGTGCGCGTGCCGGCCACGCCCGACCTGGCGCGTGCGGTGGTCATCGCGCCCGCGGTGTCGCGACTCTACGCCGGTGACGGCACGCTGCTGGGCGAGTTCGCCGAGGAGCGCCGCGAGATTGTGTCTTACGACCGCATCCCCGAGACCCTGATCCACGCCGTGCTGGCCGCGGAGGACCACCGCTTCTTCGAGCACGCGGGCGTCGACTTCAAGGGCATCGCGCGCGCCGCCTGGGAGAACATCACCTCGGGCGAGTTCGCGCAGGGTGGTTCCACGATCACGCAGCAGGTCGCCAAGCACTTCCTCGGCAGCGAGAAGACGCTGGCGCGCAAGATCAAGGAGGTCATCCTGGCGCGCCGCCTGGAGGCTCGGTACGCGAAGCAGGAGATCCTGTCTTTCTACCTGAACATCATCTTCCTCGGCTCGGGCGCGTACGGCGTTCAGGCCGCGGCGCACCGCTACTTCGATCGCGACGTCTGGGATCTGGACGTCGGGCAGATGGCGATGATCGCGGGGCTCGCGCAGGCGCCCTCGCGTGACTCGCCGCTCGGCAACGCCGAGAACGCGCGCCGCCGCCGTGACGTCGTGCTCGACAAGATGGCGCGCTACGGCTACCTGAGCGCCGCCCAGGCCAAGGACGCCAAGGACAGGCCGCTCGGCGTCTCGCCGCCCGACGACGTCTTCCTGGACACCTCGCCCTACTTCGCCGAGTACGTGCGGCGCGGCCTCATCGCGAACCCGGCGTACGGCAAGGAAGGGCTCCTGCGGCGCGGGCTGCGCGTCGAGACCTCGATCCTGCCCTGGGTCGACGGCGTCGCCTACGAGAACGTCGATTTCGGCACCCGCAAGCAGGACACCCGGCAGGGCTGGCGCGGCCCCGAGGCGCACCTCGACGACGAGGCGCGCGCGACCTTCCTCGAGCGCGCGAAGAAGAAGTACGGCCCGGCGCCGCTCGCGCCCGGGCAGCACGCGCTCGCGCTGGTCGAGTCGGTCGAGTCGGGCGGCGCCAAGCTGCGCGTCGGCGATGCGGAGTACCAGCTGCCGCTCGCCAACATGAGCTGGGCGTCGAAGTGGTCGCGTACCAACGACGTGAACGACGTGAAGATCGGCTCGGCGCGCGAGGCGCTCAAGCCCGGCGACGTGGTCTGGGTGACGCCGGCGCGGCGCACGGTCCGCAAGTACTCCGACTGGCAGCTCGACGACAAGGCGAACGCGCGCTGGCTGGCCGAGGGCGAGGTCCGGGGCGTGAAGGACGGCGAGGTCGTGCTGCTGCAGATGCCGCGCGTGCAGACGTCGATCTTCACCTTCGATCACGGCACCGGCTACGTGCTGGCCATGGTCGGCGGCCAGGACTACGCGCGCAGCGAATACAACCGGGTCACGCAGGCGTGCCGCCAGCCCGGCTCGGCGTACAAGCCCATCTACTACTCGGCCGCGCTCGACCAAGGCTACGGCTTCGACACCGTCTTAAACGACATCCCCAAGGCCGAGGTCGATCCGATCACCGGCGAGATCTGGATCCCCGAGAACCTGCACGGCACCGTCGACAACCACGTGACGCTCGAGTACGCGCTGGTGTTCTCGAAGAACGTGCCCTCGGTGGACATCTTCAAGAAGGTGGGCGCGGATAACGTCGAGAAGTGGGCGCGCCGGCTCGGCTTCACCTCGCAGATCATCGCCGACCGCGCGCTCGCGCTGGGCGCGTCGTGCACGTACATGGACGAGCTGTCGCGCGCGTTCGCGATCTTCGCGCGCAACGGCCGCTGGCTCGACCTGGTGTCGGTGCGCCGGGTGGTCGACAAGGACGGCCGCGTGCTCGAGGACCGCACGGTGTACTGGGACCCCATGCTGGCGCCGGCCGATCGGCTGGACCGCGTGGCCAGCACGGCGGGCGTGCGGCCCAAGCAGGTGATCGCGGCGCGCACCGCGTTCCTGACCTCGAAGCTCTTGCGCTCGATGGTCAAGGACGGCTTCAACGGCAACTTGCGCCAGACCGGCGTGACCTCGGCGGGCAAGACCGGCACCAGCTCGGCGACCATGGACCTGTGGTTCGTCGCGTACACGTCCAAGTGGCTGACCTCGACCTGGATCGGCGATGACCTGCGCGAGCGGCAGCTGGGGCGCGACGACGCGGCGTTCATGACCGCGGTGCCCATGTGGGCCCGCTACATGTACGAGGTCACCGAGGGGCAGGAGCTCGAGGACATCCCCTGGGAGGTCCCCGAGGGCGTGAAGCCGGGCGACCGCGGCGACAACAAGGGCCGCGCGAGCGACACGGCCGGGGTCGAGGACGACGGGGCCGCGCCCGAGCCGAAGGGCAAGGGCCTCGGCGACGGGCTACCCGGCGAACGCGGCTAGTAGGCACGCGGCACGCGGCACGCGGCACGCGGCACGCGGTGGCCTGGCCGAAGAACTACAACTCGACTTCGGCGGGGGCGAAGCACAGAGGGCGGTCCGGACCCGTCCCCACCGAAGTCGGGTTGCGTCCAGGATCGGGGCCGCGAACGCGGGGCGCAAGTTTTCGGCTTATGATGGCGGGACCGATGCGGCATGGCGCGCGGGGCGGGACCGCCTCCCGGCCGACGGCGCGATGCCGAGCGGGCGCAGCGTGCTCGCCCTGGAGTACTATGTGGCCGTGAACGCACGCTTCACCGTCGGCGGCGAGGGCGGGATGATCGGCACGGTCGTCGTGTCCGAGGGAGAGCAGACGTCGCGCTTTCAGGTCATCCTCGATCTGGGGCTGTGGTACCGGTTCTGAGCAGCTAGTCGAGCGCGCTACGTCGCGCAGGAGTGGTGGATGCATCCGCAGGTCGCGATCTTGTCGGACACGCACGGGCAGGTGGACGCCAAGCTGAAGAAGCTGTTCAGGAACGCCAGCGTGCTGGTGCACGCGGGCGACGTCGCCGATGAGGCCACGCTCGCCGCCATCGGCAAGCTGGTCACCGGCGTGACCTGCATCGTGGTCCGTGGCAACAACGACACCGGCGCGCTCGCGGCGCGGCTGCCCGAGCTCGCGACCGTCGACGTGCAGGGGGTGCGCCTCTTGTGCGTGCACCGCGCCGACGACGCCACGCGCGCGCTCGCCGACGACCACAACGCGCGCGCGCGCATCGTGGTCACCGGGCACTCGCACAAGCCGGCGGTGGCGGTGAAGGACGGCCGCCTGTGGATCAACCCCGGCGGCGCCGGCCCCAAGCGCTTCACCAACACGCGCGCCGCCGGGGTGCTCGAGATCCGGCCCAAGGAGCTGGTCGCGCGCCTCTACTCGCTCGAGGACGACGCGCTGCCGGTGATCGCCGAGGCACGCATCACCAACGAACCGTGATCGACGCGCCGTGACCCCGACCGGCTCGCCTCCGCGGCCGCCACGCCGCGCGCGCGCGGGCGCGTCGCTCTTGTACGCGCGCGTGCTGCTGCGCGAGTTCCGCGTCACCCTGCTGACGGCGACGCTCGCGGTGCTGGCGGGCGCGATCCTGTTCGGCATCACGCCGCACGCCACGCTCGGCGGCCGCGCGCCCGGCTTCGAGCTGGCGCTCTACGCCGCGTGGATGGCGCTCTTCGGCGAGCCGGTCATGGGCGCGCCCGGGACCTGGTATCTGACCCTCGTCGGCGCGTTCTACCCGCTCCTCGGCTTCGCGCTCATCGGCGAGGGCATCGTGCACTTCGGTCTGCTCATGGTGTCGCGCCGCCGCGGCGAGAAGGAATGGATGAGGGTCATGGCGTCGACATACCGGGATCACGTGGTCTTGTGCGGCATCGGACGCCTCGGCTTCCGCGTGCTCGAGCAGCTGCTCACCCAGCACAGCGATGTGGTGGTGATCGAGAAGGACGCGAGCGCGCGCTTCCTGGGTTCCGCGCGCGCTCTCGGTGTGCCGGTGCTGGTGCGTGACATGACCGATGACGCGGCGCTCATCGAGGCAGGCGTGCCGTACGCGCGCGCGATCGTGCTGGCCACCAACGACGACGTCGGCAACCTGGAGGCCGCCACCGACGCGCGCCGCCTGAACCCGAGCGTGCGCATCTGCCTGCGCATGTACGACCAGCACGTGGCCGCCAAGCTGGCCGGCGTCTTCGGCGTCGACGCCGCCTTCTCCGCCTCGGCGCTCGCGGCGCCCGCGGTCGCGGGCATGACCCTGGGCGCGCGCGTGCTGTCGTCGGTCACCATCGGCGGCGTCGCGCACGTGGCCACCGAGCTCGCGGTCGCGCCCGGCTCGACCCTGGTCGGCTGTAGCGTCGCCGACCTCGAGTCTTCCCACGCGGTGCGCGTGCTGGCACGAACCCCGGGCGGCGCGCCGGTCGAGTCGCCGCCCGCGACCACCACACGCCTCGCCGCGGGCGACCTGCTCGTGGTGCACGCGCCGGTCGGCACGCTGCCCGCGTTGACCGAGGCTGGCCGGGCTCGCTGAGCGCGCCGGGCTCGCTGAGCGCGCCGGGCCCGCTGAAGGCGCCGGGGTGGCTACGCCCAGCGGTGAACGCGGCCGCTGGTGATCGTCAGCCGGCCCGCGGTCCGCTGCTCGAGATCGACGAGGCCGGCGCAGAGCGCGCGCCGCGTGTGCTCCTCGGCGGCGACGCGGTCGACCAGCACCAGCACGCCGCCGTGACGGACGGCGCGCGACCACTCGCTCAGCACGGTCGCGTCGGCGCCGCCGGTGCCGACCAGCGCGGCGAGCGAGCCGTCCGCCAGCGGCAGCAGGGCGGCGGTCGCGCGCAGGGCGCGGCCACCGAAGCGGCGCGCGGCGCGCCCGCGCACCGCGGCGCCCAGGGCGAGCACCGGGCGCGACGCGGCGAGCAGGAACGCCGCCTGCGGCGCGTCGACGACGGCGAGCGGCCCGGCGCCGCTGCTGACACCCGCTCGCACGAGCGCCTCTTCGATGGCGCGCAGGGGTCGCGCCCAGGTCCATTTCACGAGCGGGCTCATCGGCGGGTTGACCGGCAGTATAGTCACGAGCGGGCATGTTGCGGAGGCTCCACGAGATCGCGCCTGACGACCCCGACGTGGGCGGCAAGGCGCTGGGCTTGGCGCGGCTCGCCGCCGCCGGTTTGCCGGTCCCGGAGACCCTCGTGCTGCCCGCGTCGGCGGCGCACGCGCCGTGGCCGGAGGTGGCCGCCGCCCTCGAGGCCGCGCTGACCGAGCTGCCCGCGCCGCTCGTGGTCCGCTCGTCGGCGAGCGCCGAGGATCGCGCGGCCGCCGCGGCGCCCGGGCTGTTCCTGTCGGTGGCCGGGGTGACCTCGCGGGTGGCGCTGCACCGCGCCGTGCACGCGGTCTGGGCCTCGCGCGACACCCCGGTGGTGCGTGCCTACCTGAGCCGCCGCGGGCTCGACGCGCGCGACGTGACCATGGCGATCGTGCTGCAGCCCGAGCTGCACGGCCACGTCGGCGGCACGGTCTACACCCGCCGCCCCGGCGAGCCCGACGAGATGATGATCGACCTGGGCGGCGCGCCCGCGCTCTTGACCCGCGCGGGCGTCGCGCTCACGCCGCTGCCGCACCCGCTCGACGAGGCCTCGGCGCACGAGATCGCGCGGCTGGCGCTTGCCGCCGAGCGAGCCCTGGACGCCGAGGCCACCGGCGTCGACGTCGAGCTCGTGCTCACCGACACCGGCACCTGGCTGGTCCAGGCGCGCGCGATCGTCGTGACGCCTGCCGGCGCGCGCCCGGCCAAGGTGACCTACGGCTTCTCGGCGGACGAGCCCGACGTCATCTGGCGCTGGGACGCCGCGCACAACCCGGCGCCGCTCAGCCCGGCGCAGGCGGGGCTGGTCGACCTGGTCGACGCCGCGGGCGTGGCGCCCTACCGCCAGCGCGTCGTCGACGGCTACCTGTTCTACGCCGAGGGCGCGCGCGCGCCCGGCGGCGACGACGACGACGAGCCCAGCACGCTGCCCGACGTCGGCGGCAGCGACGCGCCGGCCCGCCCCGGCCCCGTGCCGCTCACACCCGCCGAGCTACGCCAGCGCTACGATCACGAGCTCCGGCCGGCTCTCGAGGCCACGCTCGCCCCCGCCGAGGCCGAGGCGGTGCCCACGCTCGAGACCGCGCTCGCCGCTTACCTCGACTTCTACGCCGGCTACGCGCGCCTGGCACCGACGCTCCGGCGCGCGCGCGACGCCCTGCTCGCCTGGTTGACCGTGCGGGTCGGACTGCGCGCGCCGCGGGTCGCCGCCGAGTGGCTCGGTGCGGTCGGCGCCTCGAGCCCGCGCGCGCGCGTGCCGCTCGCCTGGGACGTCGCCAGCGCCGACGTGGAGATCCCCCTCGCGCCCGGACCCGAGCCGGCACCGCCGAGCTCGACCACCGGCCCCGCGCCCGAGCTCGACGTCACCATCCCGGCCGAGCTGGTCCTCCAGGCCCACGATGCCGCCGCCATCGGGGAAGAGGACGACGCGCTGTTCGCGCGCGCGCAGGCGCTCGTCCGCCGTGCCGTCGTGGCCCTCGCCCGGCGCTGGGAGGTCGACGCCGACGACCTCCTGCATGTGCCCCTCGACGAGCTACGCGCCGCGACGCACGCCGATCGGCCTCCCGCCGACCTGGTGGCGCGTGCCGCCGGCGCGCGCGCCCAGCGGGCACGCCAGCGCGGCGCGTTGCCCCCGCTCGTGATCGCCGCCGGCCGCGCCGTGGCTCCGTCGGGCGGCCGCCTCGACGGGCTGCTGAGCGGCTGGGGATCGGGCGGCCGCGCCCGCGGCCGCGTGCATCGCCTGGGCGCCGCCCGGTCGGGCGCGCAAGCGTCTGATATTGCA
>JBKJOI010000563.1:0-6419 GCA_046595695.1 Haliangiales bacterium
CGCCGGGACGGCCACGGCCTTCGCGGCCACCGCCGCGGCTGTCACGCCCGCCGCCCGGTCCCTCGCGACGCTCGCGCTCGGCCGCGCGCTTGGCGCGGTCCTCCTGCGCCTCGCGCACGATGTCGCGCTCGGGCGCCTCGACGTTGGCGGCGGGACGGACCTCGGCGCGCCGCGTGGCGGCTTGACGACGATCCAGCTCCGCCTGCGCCGCGGCCTCGGCCACGCGGTCACGTACGATCTTGGGCGCGCCCTCGACGAGCCGCTTGAGCACCGACGCGACGATGCGCTCGCCGTCGCCCGACTGCATCACGCGCCGCGCCAGGCTGGTCCACTCGTCGCCGGCGTTCTCGGGGACTTCCTCGGCGATCTGGGTGAAGCGCTCGGCCTCGCGGCGGGTGCGCAGCTCGCGCTCGGAGGGGAACTCCTTCTCCTCGGGGCGGATCTTGTAGATGAGCTTCAGATAGTAGAACGCGCCGATCTCGCGCGGACCGACCAGCGAGATCGCCGAGCCGCTCTTGCCCGCGCGGCCGGTGCGGCCGGTGCGGTGCACGTAGACCTCGGGCGACTCGGGGAAGGTGTAGTTGATGACGTGCGACAGGTCGCTGATGTCGATGCCGCGCGCCGCGATGTCGGTGGCGACCAGGAAGCGCAGGTTCTTCTCGCGCGACCGGTTCATGACGCGCTCGCGATCGGCCTGCGACAGGTCGCTCGAGATCGCCTCGGCGTCGTAGCCGGCGCGCTGCAGGAACTGCGACACCATGGTGGTGTCCTCGCGCGTGTTGCAGAAGATGATCGCGCTCTCCGGCTGCTCGAACTCGATCACGCGCAGCAGGTCGCGGGTGCGGCCGAGCCCGCTCACCATGTAGTACTGGTGGCTGATCTGCTGGACGCTGATGTTGCCGTCAGAGAGCGCCAGCTTGTCGTAGGCGCGCATGTGCCGCTTGGCGATGCGCTCGATGTCGTCGGGCATGGTCGCCGAGAAGAGCAGCGTCTGGCGCTTCTCCTTGGGCGGCAGGCTCGCGATGATCTTCTCGATCTCCTCGAGGAAGCCCATCGACAGCATCTCGTCGCACTCGTCGAGCACCAGGATCTTCACCTGGTCGGTCTCGAAGGTGCCGCGGCGGATGTGGTCGAGCACGCGACCTGGCGTGCCCGCGATGATCTGCGCGCCGGCCTTCAGCGCGTCGATCTGGCGGCCCATGGGCGCGCCGCCGTAGACCGGCACGACCTGCAGGTTCTTGTACGCACAGATGCGGCCGACCTCTTGCGAGACCTGCAGCGCCAGCTCGCGCGTGGGCGCGAGGATGAGCGCCTGCACGCCCGAGGACGAGGCCGCGAGCATGTTGGCGATCGGTATGCCGAAGGCGGCGGTCTTGCCCGAGCCGGTGCGCGACTGCACCGCCAGGTCACGGCCCGACTGCACGTGATCGAACACGGCGGTCTGGACCTCCATCGGGGTCGCGTAGCCCATCTCGTCGAGGGCCTGCTTCACCGAGGGGTCGAGGTTCATCGCCTCGAAGCTGCGCTGCGGGGGGAGCGGGGGGGCGACGGCCTCGAGGGGAGGCGGTGCCGTGTTGCTGGTGTCTTGCGAATTCTCCATGGGTGCTTCGAACCAATCCTTTGCGCCGCTAGGGCGCAGTCACCGGAGGCGTCTCTGCCTGCTCGTGCAGCAGCTTCCGGCTTCGGCCCAGAGCCTCGCGCATCTCGGCGAGGGTCTCGGCCTGGGTTTCACTGAACTTCTTCATCATTTCGCGGTACTGGAGCTTGAGACCGGGAAGGTTGCGGTGGACCCACGCCATGCGGTCGACAGCAGGGCCGAGACCTGTCTCGGCGAGCTCATCGAACCTGCACTGCGCGTTCACCACGTTCCATCTCCGATCCCACTCGCGGGAGAACACTTCCCATCGGGTTCCGAGCTCCGACTTGGCAGCGCCCCGGGCCGCCTCGCGTTGAATCTCCGCTGGGGTAACGGCAAGGTCCTCGAGCAGGAGCAGGACGTCGTCGTTGCACTGGAGGAGATCCGCGGGGGAGGGGGCCTGCGCTGCGTCGCTGCGTCGTCCGAACAGCTCGACGACGACCGACCCGATGAGGAGCAGCGCGCCCAGCCCACCGACGCTCACGTAGACGATCCAGAGCGCCAGTCGATAGGGCCGGAACTCGGCGCTTGGTGCCGCGTCGGTCCGTGCCGTTCGGTCAGCGTTTTCGCCGCCCGGCTCGCTGCGCGAGCTCCCGGAATCTTCAGGGTTCTTCGTGTGCTCTGCCTCGCTCACCAGTCCGCTTGCGGGGAGGCTAACACGGGTCGAGCGGGAGTAAACAGGTTTCCCCGACGTTTCGATCGTAACTTGGCATGCCCTTAGAGGCGGGGGAGGACGATGCGGATGTGGCCGGATTCGTCGGCGGTGCCCTCGGCGCGCAGGATCGCCGGGACCACGCAGTCGCCGGGCTCGTACAGCGAGCAGACGCTCTGGTCCTCGACCACCTGGTAGATGCGGATGTGCGCGGCCGGGACGACCTCGTGGATGTCGCTCAGCACGGTGGCGCGCACGTAGGCGGCGTCGGGCAGCCACAGTCCGCCCAGCTCCTGTCCCCCGGTGAGGTCGGGCGCCGGGATGATCTCGTCGGTCGCCCAGCGCGGCAGCAGGCTGCCCTCGGGCGGCTCGAACTCGATGGTGTAGCCGGCCTGGATGCCGAGCAGCTCGGGATCGACCCACAGCGAGAAGCGGCCGTCCGGATCGGTGATGCCGGCAGGGAACTGCACGCGGGTCAGGTCGAACGCGACGCCGGTGAGCACCTCGTAGCTGAAGCGTAGCGAGGGCGCCAGGCGCACGGCCACGCCGGCTGCCGCCAGGCCCTGGTGGTCGACCAGCGTGCCGGTGAAGCGCACCCGCCGGGCCAGGGTGACGCCGGCGCCGACCACGCCGTTCTGCGGGCCGACCTCGAGGGTGAGGTTCCACTCGGAGCGGTGCGGCGTGCCCGCGGCGGGCACCAGATCGTAGGTGTAGACGCGGTTTTCGCCCGCGGTGCCGGGGATGAGCAGCACGTCGGCGAAGCCGTTCGAGTCGGCGACGCCCTGCGTCTCGTAGGTGATCTCATGGTCGATATCGGAGACCAGCACGGTGCGCAGGGTGACGCGCGCGCCGACCGCAGCCTCGACGCCGCCCTGCGGCGCCTGGCCCTGCACCGGCACCTGGAACTTCACCTCTCTCGGATAGCTCGGCAGCACCAGGTCGCCGAGCGCGAAGTCCAGGTCGGTCGTGCTGGCCGCGGGCGGATCGGGCGCGACCACCTTGCGCACGACGATGGTGGGCAGCGCCTCGCCGGCGAGCGGGGTCAGGCGCAGCTCGAACTGGTCGTCCCAGCTCACCGGCACGTAGATCTTGAAGTTGCCCTCCGCGTCGGTGGCGCCACGCGACGAGGCGACCTCGACCGGATCGAGCGGGCCGAAGCGGCCGTACGCGCGCACGCCCAGGCCGGTGACCGGGCGCTGCAGCGCGTCGAGCACGCGCCCGCTGATGGTCTTGGCGGCGCCGGCGCCGCTCTGGCCGCCCAGCGGGAAGACGATCCCCGGCGCGTCGGCGTCGAAGGTGAAGCCGATCTGCCGGTAGGGCGGCGCCCGCTCGGCCACGGTCTCACCGCTGTCGACGTCGACCGAGTCGTCGGGGAAGATCGTCACCGAGTAGGTCTCGCCCGGCTGCGTGGGCAGGAGCCGCGCGGTGAAGGAAGGGCCCTCGGGTCCGACGCCCATGTGCGATTCGACGGTGACCACGTAGTCGGCCGCGCCCGGGATGCGCGAGGGCCGACGGAAGACCACCTGCGCCGGCACCGGCTGGCTGGGATCGTTGCCGAGCACGACGCGCCCGGAGACCTCGATGGGGGTCGCGAAGCTGGCCTGGAACTCGGGGCCGGAGGGCGTGAAGGCGTCCTCGGTGGGCGCGAGGTCGAGACGATCCGGGGGCGGCGCGATCTCCACCATGAGCGGGATCGCGGGTGGGTTGCCGTAGCAGACGCGGTCGTCGTAGCAGGTCTCGCCGTCGTCGCAGTCGGCGGTGTCGAAGCACATGATCGGCGCCGTCGGGTCCTGCACGACGCATCCCGCGAGCGCCGCACCGCCCGCGCAGAGGACGAGCACCTGGGCGCGCCTCACTGGCATGCGCCCACCCAGTAGCCGCGCGCGCTCTTGGCGCCGCTGGGCAGCGCGCGGAAGAACGGCTCCTCGGAGAGCGGCAGGAACGGCCGATCCGAGACCAGGATCTCGAAGATGAAGGTCGTGGTCGGCGGTGTCCCCGGCGGGCACCACGTCGCGGTGTCGATCTCCTGCGTGCGCACCGGCAGGCCCGAGGACGGGACGGGCAGGTCGGTGACCGCCGAGTCGGGGCTCAGGTGGTAGTCGCGGAACACGCGCAGGAACAGCACGTCGTCGACGTCCTTGTCCTCGACGCTGACGGTGAAGGTCGGCGGCGACGACTGATCGATGTTGGCGACCTCGAGCATGGACGGCGCCAGCACGATCGCGGGCGGGTTGTTCTGATCCGCGCCCGCGTCGCGTGTCTCCTCGAACTGGAGGGGCAGCACGCACGCGGAGGGAGAGGCCATCAGGCCAATCAGAAGCAATCTGTGCGCCACGCCATACTTCATGAGCAACTCTGGATACTTGGCATTCCGGGAGTGGCTCCGGATGCCCGCCCGCTGTGACATCCGCGTCATGCCGCTCATGGGAGCTCGGGGGGTATCTCCGACTCCGAGCCGCCCGGGCCACCGCCGCCGCCTTCGCCCTCGCCGCCTTCCTCCTTCTCGAGGTGGCGGAAGATCGTCCGTGGATCGACGCCGAGATCGCGCGCCGTCTTGGTGCGGTTGCCGTTGTTGAGCGCCAGCACCTCGTTGATGTAATCGCGCTGGAACTTCTCCTTGGCGTCGGAGAGCGGCAGGATCGCCGGCAGCACGTCGGATGTGAGGTCCAGGTCCTCGGGCCCGAGCAGCGCCTTGTCGGTGAGCACGACGCCCTTCTTGAGCTTGTTGTCGAGCTCGCGGATGTTGCCCGGCCAGCGGTGCTTCTTCATGGCGATGGCCGCGTTGGGCGAGAAGCCCTTCACCTGCTTCCTGAACTCGGTGGCGTACTTGGACAGCAGGTAGCGCGCGATGATCAGGATGTCCTCGCCGCGCTCGCGCAGCGGCGGCATGTGCACGTTCACCACGTTCAGGCGGTAGTAGAGATCCTCGCGGAAGCGGCCCGCCTTGATCTCGGCCTCGAGGTCGCGGTTGGTCGCGGTGACCACGCGGATGTCGACCGGGTCGGGGCGCGTGTCGCCCACGCGCACCACCGCGCGCTCCTGCAGGGCGCGCAGGATCTTCACCTGCAGCGAGAGCGGCATCTCGCCGATCTCGTCGAGGAACAGGGTGCCGCGGTCGGCCGCGTGGAACTTGCCCGGCTTGTTGGCGACCGCGCCGGTGAACGAGCCCTTCACGTGGCCGAATAGCTCGCTCTCGAGCAGATTCTCCGGGATCGCGCCGCAGTTGATCGACACGAACGGACCCTTGGCGCGCGGGCTGCGCGCGTGGATCTCGCGCGCGATCAGCTCCTTGCCGGTGCCGGTGTCGCCGGTGATGAGCACGCTGATGTCGGTCGACGCGATCTTGGCGACCTTCTTGTAGACCTCCTGCATGGCGCTGCACGAGCCGATGAGCTCGCCGAAGCGCAGCTGCTCGAGCTTCTCGTGGAGCTGCTGGTTGTCGAGCTTGAGCTCGTTCACCAGCAGCGCGTTCCGGATGATGAGCGAGGCCTGCGCGGCGAACACCGAGAGCACCTGCAGGCGATCCTCGTCGAACAGGTTGGCCACCGAGTCGTTGCCGACGTAGATGATGCCCAGCATGTTGCCGCGCTCGAGCAGCGGCACACACATGACCGAGGTGAGCCGCAGGTTCATCACCGACATGGACGAGGCGAACTCGCTGTCGTTCATGGCGTCGGAGATGATGACCGGCTTCTTGGCGCGCACGACCTTGGCGATGATCGCGTCGGAGAGCTGCGACACCGCGTCGGAGATGTTCTCCTTCTTGAGGTTGCGCGCGACCTTCACGTCGAGCGCGCCGCCCTCCATGAGGATGAGGAAGCCCTTGTCGGCGTTCGACACCTGGATCACGAGATCCATGAGCGCGTTCAGGAGGTCCGGCAGCGCGTAGTTCTCCATGAGCCGCGCCGAGAACTCGTAGAGCTTCCGGTAGGCGTCGAGGTCGGCCACGGTGCGCGCGGCCTCGTCGTCGGCGGGCGCCTGCTCGTCGAACAGCGAGAAGCCGACGTCGATGCCGCCGATGACCAGGCGATCCTGGTGGGCGAGCTTGTGCTTCTTGCGCTTCTTGCCGTTGATCGCGATCTCGTCCTTCCGCTCGATCGTCGACACCTGGTACTCGTGGCCGTCGAAGTG
>JBKJOI010000611.1:0-7631 GCA_046595695.1 Haliangiales bacterium
CTGAACGCCGCGCTCTACGACGTACCCAAGGCGCGCTTCCAGGAGACCATGAAGGAGCTCGGCGACCTGCTCGAGCTCGGGCCGCTCATCCACAAGCCGACGCGCCAGCTCTCCCTGGGCGAGCGCATGAAGTGCGAGCTCGCCGCCGCGCTCTTGCATCGGCCGCGCGTGCTGTTCCTCGACGAGCCCACGATCGGCCTCGACGTCTCGATGCAGGCCACGGTGCGCGAGTTCATCCGTTCCTACAACCAGCGCCACGGCGCGACCGTGATCCTGACCTCGCACTACATGCAGGACGTGACCGCGCTGTGCCCGCGAGTGATCGTGATCGATCACGGCAAGCTCATCTACGACGGCGATCTGCAGGCGCTCATCCGCCGCGTCACGCCCGACAAGCGCGTCAGCATGAAGCTGGCGCAGCCGGTCGAGGCGGCCGACCTCGCGCGCTTCGGCGGCGTCGTCGAGCACGACGCCGTGCACGCCGTGGTGCGCGTGGCCCAGCCGGCGCTGCGCGACGCGGTCGCCGCCATGCTCGCCGCCCTGCCCGTCCTCGATCTCACCGTCGAGGATCCGCCGCTCGAGGACGTCATGCGGCAGCTGTTCGCCGACCACAAGAGCGGCGCGGCGTCGGGCGCGGCGGCATGAGACGCACGCTCCGCGCCGTGCCCGCCATGCTGCGGGTCGGCTTCGCCGAGGCGACCGCGTACCGCGCCGAGTTCGTGGTCTGGATGCTCTCGACCACGCTGCCGCTGGTCAACCTGGCGCTGTGGTCGGCGGTCGCGCGCGAGGCGCCCGACGGCCAGTTCGGTCGCTTCACGCAGAACGACTTCGTCGCCTACTTCCTGGCCGCGCTGATCGTGCGCACCGTGACCGGCTCGTGGGTCGTCTGGGAGATGAACCAGGAGATCCGCATGGGCACGCTGTCGATGCGGCTCCTGCGCCCGATGCACCCGTTCATCTCCTACGCGACGCAGCACATCGCGGCCATCCCGCTGCGCGCGCTCATCGCCCTGCCGGTGGCCGTGTTCATGCTGCTCAGCGTCGGCGGCAACCACCTGGTCAGCGACCCGCTGCTGATCGCGCTCCTGCCGGTGTCGATCCTGGGCGCGTGGCTCATCACCTTCGTGGCCATGCTGGTCATGGGCACACTCGGCCTGTTCATGGAGCGGTCGACCGCGATCTTCGAGGTCTGGCTCGGCCTCTTCGCGGTGCTCTCCGGCTACCTGGTGCCGCTCGAGCTCATGCCCTCGTGGCTGACCACGGCGGGTCGCTGGCTGCCCTTCCGCTACATGCTGGGCGCGCCGGTCGAGCTCATGATCGGCAAGTCGGATCGCGAGGCCGCGCTGCTCGATCTGGCGGTGCAGTACGCGTGGGTGCTGTTCTTCTTGCTGCTGGCACGCGTGGTCTGGCGCGCCGGCGTGCGCCGCTTCGAGGCCTTCGGAGGCTAGCCGTGGCCCGTTACCTGCGCCTGCTCGGGGTCTCGGTGCGCGCGTCGCTGGCGACGGCGATGGCATACCGCCTGGACTTCATCATCAGCGGCTTCATCTCGCTGTGGTGGATGCTGTGGACGCTGGTGCCGCTCTTGGTCGTGTTCGGCGCGCGCGAGGGCGTGGCCGGCTGGAGCATGCCCGAGGCGCTCCTGGTGGTCGCCTGGTTCACCATGCTACGCGGCCTGCTCGAGGGCATGATCAACCCGTCGCTCATCGCGCTCGTCGATGGCATCCGCACCGGCACGCTCGACTTCGTGCTGCTCAAGCCCGCCGATTCGCAGTTCCTGGTCTCGACGCGCAGCTTCGTGCCCTTCAAGCTGTTCGACGTGGTCGCCGCGGGCGCGATCATCACGTACTCGCTCTACCAGATCGGGCGCATCCCGCCGCTGGCCGACATGGCGGTGGCCTTCCTGCTGCTGCTCGCCGCGGTCACCGTCCTCTACGCGATCTTCATCCTGGTGGCGTGCGCGGCCTTCTGGGTGGTACGGCTGGACAACCTGACCTATCTCTTCGGCTCGATCTTCGACGCGGCGCGCTGGCCGCTGCAGGTCTTCCGCGGCGGCTGGCGCTTCCTGTTCACCTTCGTGATCCCGCTCGGCGTCATGACCACCTACCCGGCCATGGCGCTGCTCGGCCGGCTCGAGGCGCGCACGGCGTGGTTCGCGGTCGGCGTCGCAGCGGGCTTCCTGATGCTGTCGCGGCTGGCGTGGAAGCGGTCGATCAGCGCGTATACCTCGGCGAGTAGCTAGAGCGGGGCGTCCCGCCCTACTCCGCCGGCAGCCCGAGGTAGGCGAGGATGTCGCCCAGATCCGCGTCGGAGAGCAGCTCGGCGCTGAAGAAGGGCATCGAGCCGCCGACGTCGAAGAAGCGGCCGTGACGGGTCAGCTCGATCACCACGAGGCCCTTGGGCACGCCCGGGAACAGCTCGTCGTACTCCATGGCGATCTCGGGCAGGACGACTTCACGCAGCAGGATGTTGCCGGCCCCGGTGTGGATGTCGCCGTGGCAGTAGCCGCACGCGCGGTCGTAGAGCCCGGCGCCGCGCGTGGCGTCGCCGAGCGGGATGGGCTGGATGTTCTCGACCACGGTCATGGGCAGGGTCGCGGTGGGCGAGCCGGCGGGGGTGATCGAGAGCAGGTACTCGTAGAGCGCCTTGCCCTTGTCCGAGGCCGGGTCGAGCTCGCCGCCGCGCATGAAGTAGACCAGGCAGGCGTCCACCGCGTCCTGCAGGCCGTGCGCCTGCCCGCCCCAGAAGCGCTCGCGCGCGGCGGCGCCGTACAGCGAGTAGCCGGGCACGATGCGGTCGTCGCCCGCGGGCGCCGCGGCGGTCGTGATGTGGCAGTCGGCGCACGAGAACGAGTTCATCGACGAGAACGACAGCCCGGTGCGCGAGCTGAACAGCTCCTCGCCGTACTCGGCGCCCGACTTCTCTGACGTGCAGGCCGAGGCGAACGCCAGCACGACGACGACGACGACGGATCTCACGGCGTGCCCGCGATCAGGAAGGCGTCGTCGGGGAACACGCCCACCGGGATGCTCTTGGTCGGCGCGGGCGTCGCCGGGTTCTGGATGTTCACCACCGCGACCGTGCCGGGCGCGATGTGGTCGCCCTCGCAGACCACCAGCACCGACTTCTCGTCGGGCGTGAGCAGGACCGCGTGCGGCGAGCGACAGACCTCGACCTGGAAGTTGAGCGAGGCGATCACGTCGCCGGTCACGGTGTCGACGACGACCAGCGCGTTGGCCGCCTGCACCGGCACGTAGAAGTAGGCGCCATCGGCCGAGAACTCACCGAAGAACGGCGCGCCACCGACGGCCACCGGGCCACGCACCGTGTCCCACGCGCCGGCCTCGGGATCGAAGATACGCAGATCGCCGCCCTTCAGGTTGGACACCCACACCGTGCCGTCCACGGGATGGACCGCGATCGCGTAGGGCTCGTAGGTCGGGCTGGTCGGATCCATGGGCGCGGTGCCCACCGGGAAGCGCGTGACCGCGTGGCTATCCAGATCCACGATGCCCAGCTCGTCGGATGCCCAGCAGGCGACGTACGCCTTGCTCGAGTCGGCCGAGACCTGCACGCCGTGGGGCGCCGGGCACACCGGGACCAGCGTCACGTCCATGGAGTCGGCGTCGATGATCGCGAGCGGCGCGAACATGTCGGTGATGGGACCCTCGAGGTCGGCGACCTCCTGGATCTTCAGCAGATCGAAGTGCGTCTGCACGACGCGCGCTCCATCCGGGGTGAGCCGGACGTCGCCCGGGCTGCGATCCACGCGCGCCTCGCCGATGAGCTCGGCGGTGGCGACGTCGTACTCGAGCAGCGAGCCGGGCACGCTGCCGGTGCCGTGCGAGCCGTGCGGGCCCGAGCCCGAGCCGGGCACGTAGTTGGACAGGCCGACGAAGAACGACTTGCCGTCCTTGGCGACCGCACCGTGGTGCGGGCCCTCGCGCTCGGGCGGCAGGAGCCCGACCGGCATCTGGTAGGGCTCGGCGTCGAGGTTGCCGAGATCGATCCAGCTCACCGAGTCGTCGCCGCTGTTGGTCACCAGCACCATACCGGCGGGCCCCACGGTGGGCACGTCGGTGGGCGTGGGCCAGTGCTGGTCCTGGTCGAACACCAAGGTCTCACCACAGCTAGCAACCAGGCCGAGCAAGGTGACGAACGTCACCCTCAGGGTCGACGAAGGACTCATCTATGCTTCAATGTATAGGATCCCATGAAGTCATATGCCACTCACAGAGCGTCACTTCGCACCGTCGGGTTCGCGCTCGTCGCGGTCGCGTCCCTCACGCTCCTGACCACGAGCTGCGACGACAAGCCCGGCCTGGTCGTCGACCTCGACGCCGCGATCCGGGTCAACGACGCCTCCGAGGAGGTGCTCGGCGTGATCGTCGACGCCATCAACGACGACCAGCTCCTGATCGACGACGACAAGGCCGCCGCCATCGTGTCGCCCGAGCCCGGCGCCAGCGTGCCGCGCGCGGAGCCCTGGCAGTTCGCTTGGGCGTCGCCCAACGCCGCGCCGGGCGGCGGCAAGACGCCGCGCCATGGCCTGGCCACCGGCGACTTCGTGTGGCTGCGCCTGTCGGGCGGCGGGCTCGCGCGCGACATCGACGTGATCGCGGTGAACGTCTCGTCGTGGACGCCGACCGCAGCGGAGTGGACCGAGATCAGCGCGGCCACCGGGCCGATCTCGATCACGCTGACGAACGCGTTCGTGATGGACGGCGTGCTGAAGGACGGGCCCTACCGCGGCAGCGGCACGTCGACGTTCTCGATCGCCCCGTAGCGAAGGGGAGGAAGCAGCCGGCCAGGAGGCCGGCCGAGAGCAAGGCGGGAACCAGCCAGAGCCTACCGCTCAGCAGCGGCATTCAGACCCCCGTGGGTCGAGATGTTACTGCGGCGGCTTGGGGGCTTCCAACTCCTTCACGCCCGCCTCGACGATGAACTTGGCGTAGTAGTCCTCGGGCTTGGTGCCCGCGGCGACCTTCTCCTCCGCCTTCTTGAGCTCCTCGTCGATCACGCGCTTGAAGGCCTCGACGGGCATCGCGCCGCCCAGGAAGCGGCCGTTCACGAAGAACGCCGGCGTGCCGTTCACGCCCAGCTTGCGCATGGTCTCCATGTCGCCGGCGATGACCTGCTTGCACTTGTCGCCGTCCATGTCGGCCTTGAACTTGGCGGCGTCGAGCTTGAGCTCCTTCACCACCGCGTCGACGAGCTCCTGCGAGAACGCGCCCTTGTTGAAGCCGCGCTCCCACATGGCGTGCTCCATCTCCTTGTACTTGCCCTGCTGATCGGCCGCGCACACCGCGAACGCGGGCAGCGTGGCGGTCTGCGGGTGCACGATGAACATCTTGTACACGACGCGGACCTTGCCGTCGTAGTCCTTGAGCAGCTGCTCCATCGTCGGCCCGACCTTGTAGCAGTACGGGCAGGCGAAATCGAAGGCCTCGACGACGGTCACCAGCGCGTTGGGGGCGCCGCGGAACGGGTTTCCGTCGACGGGCACCGAGTACGTCGCCGAGGGATCCGGCTCGGGCGCCGGAGGCGGCTGGTTCATGTGCGGCTCGAGGAACTTCTCGACCTTGGCCAGGCGAGCATCGACGGTGCCGGCGCCGGCGCCGCTGCCGCCCTTCTCGAGCTTCTCGACGCGTGTGCCCAGCTCGTCGAGCTTCTTCTTGGTGGCGGCGTCCTGGCACGCGCTGGACGTGGCGGCCGTCGCGGCCAGCACCGCGACGAGCACGAAACGGGATACTGAATGACTCATGGGCGGGAATCCTGCCCGCAAGGGCAGGGTGAGGCCAGCGAAATCAGGCTGCCGGTCGGGAGCGCCGGCGGGCCAGGATCAGGCCGCAGAGCGCCAGCAGGACCCACGCGCCGGCCGCGCCCGGGCCGGAACCGTCACCGGCGGCCACGGAGCATCCGCCGGTCGCGTCGCCGGGGTTGCCTTCGCCGCCGCCTTCGCCACCGCCACCGCCGCCTTCGCCACCGCCGCCTTCGCCACCGCCGCCTTCGCCACCGCCGCCGCCACCGCCGCCGCAGTCGGTGTCCGCGGTTCCGCAGACCTCGTTGCACGCGCCATCGGCGGCGCAGCAATCGGTGTCGACCACCGGGCAGTCGTTCCGGCAGGTGCCACCCGCGGCGCAGCCGCTGCAGTCGGGGTCGTTGGTCTCCCAGCCGACGCAGGCGACGCTGCAGGTGCCGTCCATCGCGCACGCGCAGTCGGGATCCGGGGTCGGGCAGCCGGTCGCCACGCAGCGCCCATCGGCGGAGCAGGTGCCGGCGTCATGCGCGGCGATGTACGCCATGATCCAGTCGTAGTAGGTGTCGGTGCGCACGGCGCCGTCGGAGGGCATGCCGCACACGGTGGTGCCGAACGAGGTTGCGCCGATGACCAGCTCGACGCCGTTCAGGGTCATGTAGTTGGGCCCGCCCGAGTCGCCGTAGCAGGTCCACGAGCCGGCGAGGTCGTGGCCGGTGAACATCACGTCGCCCTCCAGGTGGTGCAGCTTGGTCAGGCCCTCGCGCTTGAGGCCTGAGTCGCTGCCGTTCTCGCTGGTGACGCCGAAGCCCACGATGTGCACCGGCTTGTCGATGTGCTGATCGAGGCTGCCCATGGGCCCGCCGAACACCGGCACAGGCGTGGTCGGGCCGGGCGAGGCGAGGGTCAAGATGCCGATGTCACCCTGCGGGTGGAACTCGTAGTCGATCGCGTTGATCCAGGTGCCGCCCTGCGTCCCGGCGTTCGCGCCGAAGTAGACCTTCACCAGCGCCGGGTTGTCCTGGAGGCAATGGGCCGCGGTCAGCACGACCTTGGGCGTGATGAGCGTGCCCGAGCAGGAGCCGCCGCCCAGGTCCAGGTACACGGTCGCCGGGCTGCCCGTGGTCGGGGTGCCGTTCACGATCGGCTGGCCGTGCTGTGCGAGCGGATCCTCGGCGGCGCAACCGGCGCCGCTGGCGAGAACGAGAGCCAGAGACAGCGCCAGGGAGCTTTGCGGGTTTGCCATGCGACTGCCTGTAGCAAGCCGTGCGCCGGTTTTCCCGGCTGCCATTACGCGGGCTTGACGGGCACCGATACGTCCGCGCCTCGGGCGGATGGCCCCTTTCGAGGCCAAAATCCCCACCCGAGCTCAGGTTATCCGCGCTTACGTTTCGGCGGCTCCGGGGCGACGTGCGTCGGCGGTTCCGCGGCGATGCGCGCGCCATTCCTGCGCCAGGACGCTCATGCGCACCATGTCGTGCCAGCCGCCGTCGTGGAAGTACTCCTCGCGCAGCTGGCCTTCCTCGACGAAACCGACGCGCGCGTAGATGCGTCGCGAGCGCTCGTTGGTGGCGAAGACCATGAGCCACACCTTGTGCAGATCGAGCTCGCCGAACGCGTGATCGAGGACCGCACAGATGGCCGCGGAGCCGTACCCCCGGCCCATCGCGGCGCGCTTGCCGATGATGCACGCGAGCCGGCCGACCCGGCTGCGCCAGTGGATCTGGTGCAGCCCGACGTTGCCGAGGTACTCGCCGTCCACCGCGGTCTCGATGGCGAACACGCGGTCGTCGCTCGACGCGCGCATGCGCTCGATGTACGCGAGCTCCTGCGTGTTCGCCATCGAGACCGCGGTGGACGGCGAGTACCTCGGCAA
>JBKJOI010000759.1:0-13043 GCA_046595695.1 Haliangiales bacterium
GTCAGCGCGACCGTGTGCATCGCCAGGTCGTCGACGAGGCGGGCGTCGAGTTCGCCGCCGGCGATGCGCAGACCGACCGTGCGCAAGGACAGATACATCGCCTCGTGCTCGCGGTGCTCGGCCATGAGCTCGAAGAGGGTCGGGTGGTGCACGCGCGGGAAGATCGACGCGTCCTCGTCGAGGGAGTGGCGCGCGCCCGCCTCGGCGAAGAACTTGAGCGGGTCAACGAGCGCCGCGCGCGCCGCGATCACATGCGTGCCGTCAACCGATCGCAGCGCGGTGACGATGCGGTCGAGCGACGCGAGCTGCGCCTCGATGCGGCGGTGGCAGGCGCCGAGGAAGCCGACCGGGTCGGTGTAATCGGGTGGCGGCTTGGCGCCGAGCTGGAACAGGGACGACACGGCCGGAATATGCCGCACGCGGCGCGCGAACGCCACCTGCGGCCCGCGAACGCTACCTACCGCAGGCGTTCGAGCGTGACCTGCACGCTGCGCTGGCCCGACTCGCCGGCCACCAGCACGGTGACGCGCTTGCCCACGCCCGCTGTCGAGGCCAGCCAGGGCAGGTCGCTGCTGTGATCGATGAGCTTGCCGTCGAAGGCGAGGATGACCTCGCCGCGCTGCAGGCCGCTCTTGTCGGCGGGGCCGCCCGGCTCGACGTTGGTGATGAGCGCGCCCTTGGTGTCGGGCAGCTTGAGGGCACGGGCGAGGTCAGGCGGCACCGGGTTGATGCCGACCCCGATGTAGCTGCGATCGACCGTGCCCTTGCTCTGCAGCTGCGGTAAGATGGTCTTGGCCATGTTGATCGGGATCGCGAAGCTGATGCCCTGACCCTGCGTGCTCACGGCGCTGTTGATGCCGACGACCTCGCCGGCGGTGTTGAGCAGCGGACCGCCCGAGTTGCCCGGGTTGATCGCCGCGTCGGTCTGGATGAAGTCGTCGTACGGCGAGCGCCGTCCGCCCGGCGAGATGTCACGGCGCTGCTTGGCCGAGACGATGCCCGCGGTGACGGTGTGCTCGAGGCCGAGCGGGCTGCCGATGGCGACCACCCAGTCGCCGACCTGGAGCGCGCTCGAGTCGCCCAGCATCAGCGTCGGCAGCGGGCCCTTGGCCGCGATCTTGATGACCGCGATGTCGGTCTTGGGGTCGGTGCCGACGACCGTGGCATCGAAGACCTGCTCGTCGGCGAGCCGGACCTGGATCTTGTCGGAGTTGCCGACGACGTGCTCGTTGGTCAGGATGAATCCATCGGCGGAGATGATGAAGCCGGTGCCCATCCCGCTGCCGCGCTGGTTGATGACCCCGACGTGCACCACGGCCGGGCCCGCCGACTTGACCAGCCCAGAGAACGACGCGCCTGGCGCAACCGGCGGTGAGGGTGGAACCTGCGGCGAGCCGACCACCGGTGCCGGCACGGCGGGCACCGGCGTCTGATCCGGCTGAGCCACCGCCGTCGCGGGGCGCGCGTCGACGCTGCTCGAGAGCTGCGTCCGGGAGGACGCCGGCTGGCCGGAGAAGCTCAGCCTCGCGCTCACCGCGAAGCCCAGCGCCACGCCGGCCAGGGCGACGACGCCGAATGCAAAACCCAGCTTGGTCCGTTGGTTGCTCATCGCAGGGTGAAACCTCCGACCCGCCCGGCAAAATTCCGCGACTTGCCGTCTGCAGGATCGCTGGTGGGTACGTTCATGGCGTCCGCCTCGTGCATACCGTCGCTAAGGCCCCGCGTCCACGGCGGTTTTGGTCTTCGCGCCGGTCACGCCGGCGGGCCCGCCCTTGCGCGGCTTCTCCGGGCGCGTCGCTTCGTCGACGCCGGCCTTCACGCCGCGCTTCACCTTCTCGACGGCGGGCCCGGCGGTCTCCTTGGCGCCCTCGACGAGGTCCTGCGCCTCGTTGGTCTTCCAGATGCGCGAGACGTGGCCGAACAGCGTGTGCTTGCCGATGGGCACGGTCTTCCCGAACCACACGAACGCCACGATCAGTGCCAGGAACATCAGGAATTTCAACATGCTCCACATGGCTGCGCGAGCGTAACACCCGCGCTAGGCGAGCTCGAATTCCTTGCAGAAGACCACCGCGACGGGCTCGTCGGTCGGGATTTCGGGCGGACGCCGGTGCAGCGCGTCGGGCCACGCGTGCGCGCACGCGTCGCTCACGACGACGTGGTGCCGGCAGTCTCCGCAGGTGAAGCGCAGGCCGAACCGCTCCACCTCGTCGAGAAAGCGGCGATCCACGAGCACGCGCACGGGAAACATACTAGCAAGCGAAGGCCGGGTCGCAACCGCGTGTTACACCTAGGGGATGGCGGATCAACTGGTGCGCGCGCTGATTCGCGGTGGCACCGGTCGTGTGGTCGCCGCGGTCACCACGGACCTCTTGCTGGAGGCGGCGCGCCGCCACGAGGCGTCGAGCGACGCGACCCTGGCGCTGGGCCGCGCGGCCACCGCGGCGCTCCTGCTGGCCACCCACGGCAAGGACGACCAGCGCGTGACGCTGCAGCTGCACGGCGACGGCCCCATCGGGTCGGTCACGGCGGACGCGTTCGCCTGGGGCGGTGTGCGCATGTACGCGCAGGCGCCGCCCGAGGGCTCCGCGCCCGGTGACGCCGATCTGGCGCTGCCCTCGACGGCGCCGGGCCGGCCGCAGGTGGCGCGCGTGCTCGGCCGCCGCGGCACCGTGAACGTGATCCGCGATCTGGGCATGCGCGAGCGCTACCGCGGCAAGTCGACCCTGGTGACCGGCGAGATCGACGAGGACGTCGAGCACTACCTGCGCGTGAGCGAGCAGATCCAGAGCTCGATCGGCTGCGACGTGGTGCTGGTGCCCGGGGCCGGCGGGGCCGCCGCCGCGTCAGCCGGCCTGCTGGTGCAGGCGATGCCCGGCGCGGGCGAGACCATGACCGAGCTGCTGCGGTCGCTGCAGGACCGCATCCGCGCCGGCGTGCTGTTCGAGGGCCTGAGCGCCAGCCTGGCCGCGGGCGGCCCCGACGCGCTGGCGCTGGCGGCGCACGTGCTCGGCGCCGACGAGCCGCTGCAGGTGCTCGACCGGCGTGAGCCGCGCTTCCACTGCCAGTGCTCGCGCGAGCGCGTCACCGGCATGCTCGCCATGCTGGGCAAGAACGAGCTGGCCGGCATGCTCGCCGAGAACCGCAGCGCCGAGATCGTCTGCAACTTCTGCCGCGAGCGCTACGAGGTCGACATGCAGGAGCTGACGCGCATCGCGCAGGCCGTCGAAGGCGCCGGCCGCGGCGACGCGTAGCGCCGTGAGAGCGTGCGGGACCGAGGCCGGCGGCTTACAGCGGCGTCAGCGCGGCGAGGGCCGCGGCGCGGTCGGCCGGTAGCGGCGCCTCGAAGCTGACGCTGCGGCCGTCATCGGGGTGGGGCAAGGTGAGCCGCGCCGCGTGCAGGAAGTGGCCTGCGAACGCCGCCGGCGCCGCCTCGCCTTTCCCGTACGTCGGGTCGCCGACCACGGGCGTCTCGAGGTACGCGAGGTGCGCGCGCACCTGGTGCATGCGCCCGGTCTCGGCCTCGCAGCGCAGCAGCGTGAAGCCACGGTAGCGTTTTTCAGGGCTGAAGCGGGTCAGCGCATCGAGCGCTTGCGCGTCGGCGGTCGTGACCACGGCGCGCGGGCCGCGCTGCACGATCGGCAGGTCGATCTCGCCGGCTCGTGCGACCTCGCCGGCGACCAGCGCCAGGTACTGCTTGGCCACGCGACCCTCGTGGAAGGCGGCGCGCAGCGCCTGCCAGGCGGCGCGGTCGCGCGCGAACACCAGGAGACCCGTGGTGCCCGCGTCGAGGCGGTGCGCCGCGCCGCCCTCGCGCGGCGCCTCCGACGCGCTGGCACACTCGGGGTAACGGCCGACCACCGCGTTGGCCGCAGTGCCGCGCTCGCCCGGCGCGAGCGGGTGCGTGGCCGCCCCGGCCGCCTTGTTCACGATGACGAGGCGCGCGTCGACGTGCACGAGCGCGAGCGGCGCGTCGGGCTCGGGCGCAGGCGGCTCGCCGCCCGCGGTCGCCACCTGGCCCTCGAGCTCGACGACGTCCCCCGCGGCGAGCATCTGGCCCTTCTTGGCGCGCTTGCCGTTCACGCGCACGTGCCCGGCCTCGAACGCGTCGGCGAGCGCGCGCCGGCCACGTCCGGGCAGTTGCTCGCCGAGGAACTTGTCGGCGCGCGCGCCGGCGGCCCCCACCGTGAATCGCTCGCTCATCGGGTTCGCTCGCTCACGCTGGTTCGCTCACTTGGGGCGCTTGGCGCCGCGCGGCTTGGCCTTGGAGCCGCTGGTCTTCTTCTTGTCGAAGACGCCCGCCTTGCGCGCCTTTGCCTTGTCGCTCACCACGTACACGATGAGCGGCTCGCCCGGCTCGAGGTCCTTCGAGTAGCTGCGCTTGTTGATGCGCGCCATGTCGTACTTGTTCAGGTGGTGCGGCTTGCCGAGCGACTCCATGGTGTCGCCCTTCTTGGCCTGGATGCGCACGCGCTTGCGACCCTTGCGGCCCTCGACCAGATCCAGGTGCTCCTCGGAGCCGGCGGTGACCAGCATGAGGCGGGCGTCGTCGAGCAGCACCACGTTGACCCGGGCGGCGTCGAAGTCGGGCTTCACGAACGCGACCAGCACCATGCGCGGCTGCAGCGCGACGCCGTCGGTGACCTTGTTCCAGGCGCGCAGATCCTGCTCGCCGATGCCGAGCGCGGCCGCCACCTGCGGCGTGGTGTCGCCGGCGACGACCCGGTAGAAGACACGCTTGCGGCCGGCCACGCTGCGATCCTTGTCGGGCAGCGCGACGATCATGGGATCGCCGGGCTCGCCGGGCGCGACGTCGGAGCGGTACAGATCCTCCTCGGCGACCTTGCGGTTCTTCCGCCTCACCGCCTCGTCGACCTTGGGTACCACGATGAGCGTGCCGCCGCGGACCTCGGCGATCTCGGTGACGCCGTTCAGCTCGCGCAGCTGCTTCACCGGCAGGCCGTAGGTGGCGGCGACGTCCTCGAAGCGCTCGCCGTGGCGCATCACGTACGCATCGAAGCCATCCCAGTCGCCGCGCAGCTGCGGGAAGGTGCGCGCGAACTGCTCCTTCTTGCCCTTCGGGATGCGCACCGAGTAGCTCTTCACGCCCGGCGGCGTGCGACCGCGCTGCAGCTCGGGGTTCAGCCAGCGGATGTCGCTCTCGCTCGCGCCGGCGGCCTTGGCGATCACCGACAGGCCCACGCTGCGATCGACGGAGACGCGGTCGAACACCCAGGTCGGCTCCTCGGCGACGCTCGCGTAGCCGAAGTACTCGCGGTTGCGGCCCACGATGGCCGCGGCGAGCGCCTTGGGCACGTAGATCGACGAGCCCCAGGGCAGGCCGTTCTCGAGCTCGAGCAGCGCCCAGAAGTCGTTGGTGTTGTACTTCGCGATCGCCTTGAGCACCGCGCCGAAGCCGGCGTTGTACGCGGCCATGGCGAGATCCCAGTCGCCGAAGCGATCGTAGAGGTCGCGCCAGTTGAGCATGGCTGCCTCGGTGGCCTTCTCGGGATCGTTCCGCTCGTCGATCCAGTAGTCGATGCTGAGCCCGTAGACCTTGCCGGCGCCGGGCATGAACTGCCACAGGCCGCTCGCGCCCGCGCGCGAGAAGTCCCAGGGGTTATAGGCCGACTCGATCATGCAGAGGTAGAGCAGGTCCTCGGGCAGCCCGTGGCGCTTGATCGCGGCCATGATGAGCGAGCGGAAGCGGCCCTGATCGCGCAGCCAGCCGGTCATGAGCGCGCGACCCTTGGGATCGTCGCGGTAGAACTCGAGGTAGCGGATCACCCGCGCGTCCCACGTGATCGGGAGGTCGCCGGTCTTGAGCTTGGCGAGCCAGGGCAGATCGGGGCGGACGTCCGCCGCGCGCTTGCTCGGCTTCGGCCTGGCGCTGCTCAGCGGCGCGCGCAGCTCGGGCGGCAGCTCGGCCTTGTCGTGGGGCGAGCCGTCGGGCGCGCGATCGCGCTCCGACTCGGCCGCGTGCGGCGCCGCACTCGCCGCGCCCGGTTTGGGGAAGGACTTCTCTTCCCACTCGCGCTGCGCCTTCTTCGACGCGGTCTCGCGGTCGGCGGGCACGTCCGAGCCGCGCACGGCCTTGCGCTGGCCGACGTCGGGCGTGACGCCCGGCGCCTCGTCGCCCTCCGGTCCGGGGGGCGCCTCGACGGGACCGGGCTCCTCGCCGATCTCGCTCTCGTCGGGCTCCTGCGCACGCGCGGCGCCGCTACCGACGGTGAGGAGCGCCGCGAGCAAGCCCGAGAGCATTCTGGAACTGCATGAAAACATGGCGATTTCGTCCCAGTCTCGAGTCTAGCCTCGGCTTCGCGCGGTCACAACTTTTCGCCCGTGCCCGACGGACGCACGGTACGGTCCGCTGGCATGCGCCTCGCCGATCGTATACGCGTCTTCGGCCTCACCTGGCTGTCGTACGCGAGCTATTACCTCACGCGGAAGAACTTCTCCGTCGCGAAGACCAACGTCATGGCCGAGCACGGCTTGACCAAGCAGGGCCTCGCGCACGTCGACACCGGCAACCTCGTGATGTACGCGATCGGTCAGTTCACCTGGGGCTTCGTCGCCGATCGCTTCGGGCCACGGCGCGTGATCGGCTTCGGCATGCTGGCGAGCGCGGGGCTCTCGATCGCCTTTGGCGCGTCGGCGTCCATGGCGATGCTCACGCTGATCTGGGCGGCGAACGGGCTCGCGCAGGCCACCGGCTGGTCGCCCAACGTGAAGGTGATGACCAGCGTGCCACCGTCGGGCCGGCGCGGCATGGTGATGGGGCTCTGGACGACGAACTACGTGATCGGCGGGCTGGTGGCCGCTCCGTTCGCGGTCTGGTGCATCGCGCGCGCGGGCATCTTCGGCGGCTTCACCTACCCGGCGATCATCGTCGGCGCGGTCGGCATCGCGGTGCTGGTGTTCCTGCCCGAGACCGGCGCCATCGCCGCGCGCGTGGGCCCGAGCGCCGACGAGCGGCGCGCGGCACGGCGGCTGGTGCTGCGCTCGACGCGCGTCTGGATCCTGGGCGCGTCGTACTTCTTCATGAAGCTCACCCGCTACTCGCTGCTCCTCTGGCTGCCCTTCTACGGCGAGACCGAGCTCGGCTACTCGAAGGGGCTCTCGGTCTCGGTGTCGCTCGCGTTCGAGGTCGGCGGCGTTCTGGGCGCGATCAGCATCGGCTTTCTCTCGGATCGGCTGCTGGGCGGGCGGCGCTTCCCCATCGGCATCGCGTCGCTCGTGTGTCTGGCGGCAGCCATCGCGGCCTACGGCCCGGCCTCCCACGCCGGGGTCGTCCAGAACGCCGCCTGCCTGGCCGCGGTGGGCTTCTTTCTCTTCGGTCCCGACACCATCCTGTCCGGCACCGCGGCCCAGGACCTGGGTGGGCCCGCGGCGGCCGCGGCAGCGGCCGGAATCATCAATGGTCTTGGCTCCATCGGTCCGGTCATCGGCAGCGAGGTGTGGCCGGCGTTCTCCAGCTCGCACGGTTACAATGCCGCGTTCGCGGCGCTCGGCGTGGGCGCGATCGCGTCGGCCTTGATCCTGATCCCTCTGTGGCGGGTCGGCGCGCCCAGCCCTCGCTGATGCGCTCCCCAGGAGCGCGTGTTATAGGTACTGGAGCGCGCCAGAGCGGCGCGGGAGTCGACAATGCCCGGAATGGGAGAGCTGCTCATCATCTTGGTCATCGTGATGCTGATCTTCGGCGCTGGAAAGCTGCCGCAGATCGGTGACGCGCTGGGCCGATCCATCAAGAACTTCAAGCGTTCCGCCGGTGGCGAGAACGAGCTCGACGTCTCCAAGAAGAAGGAGATCACGGCGAAGTCGGCCGAGGACGTGGAGGACGCCGAGGTCATCGCCGCGGCGCCGCGCAAGCACAAGGTGGAGAAGTAGCTCCCTCCGCTCCGCCGTCCCGTCCCAGCCTCAGCGTACGAGGGTCAGCAGCAGCTGCGCTTCGGCGCGGAGCGGCGCGGGCACCGCGGGATCTTGCGCGATCGCGCGCAGGTCGTTGTGCGCCAGCGTCGGCAGGAGCCGCACCGCCAGATCGCCCGGCGTCCACGGGTTCAGCACCAGCGCGCGCTTGATCGCGTAGCGCTGCAGCCAGGTCGAGTCGAAGACCGCGCGCAGCACCTCGCGGCGCGCCGGGCGGCGCGCCGCCACCACCAGCACGTCGTACTCGGTCACGTGCGGGTTGCCGAGCAGGATGCGGATCACCTGCGCGTCGGGATCGACGAGCAAGCGCTGGATGAGGTCGCGCCGGCGCGTGCGCGCGAGCGACTTGCGCTCGCCCAGGGTGAGCGGCCGGCCGCGCGGCGCGATCGGGCGCTCGGGCCCGGGCGGGGCGGGCTCACCGGGGCCCGGCACGGCATCGAGGAGCAGGCGCCCGATGTCGGGGCGCGCGGCGGCGATCGCGGCCTCGTAGAGGCCCTGACGGACCGGGTAGCTGACCAGGCCCGGGTCGGAGAGCATGCCGGCGAGCGCGGCCAGGGTTGCGGTGAACGGGTGCCCCGGCGTCTCGCGCGCAGCGAGCAGGAGCGCGGCCAGCAGGGCGACAGCATCCGCGGGTGACGGCGCCGCGAGCGCCTCGGCGAGCGCGACGCGGCGCATCGCGAGATCGGGGAGCGCGGTCACACGCTGCACCAGCTTGCGCGCCTGGACAGCGGCGTCGGTCGCGCCCACGGCATCGGTCACGGACATATTATGATGCGACGACGCGGGGTTGTCACACGGCCGTCGGGATGATATCCAGTGGTTGACGCGGCGCAGCGACCCCGCGAGTTGCCGAGACCGCCGAGGGGGCCCATGGGCGAGCCACGAGTCATCAAGCGCTACTCCAATCGCAAGCTCTACGACACGCAGTCGAGCCGCTACGTCACGCTCGAGCAGATCGCCGACCTCATCCGCGAGGGTGACGACGTCCGTATCGTCGACAACAACAGCAAGGAAGACCTCACATCCATCACACTGGCGCAGATCATCTTCGAGGAGGAGAAGAAGCAGAAGTCCTTCCTCCCCCTCGGCGCCATGCGCAACATCATCCAGTCCGGCGGTGAGCGGCTCGAGGAGCTGGTGACCCAGGCGCAGAAAAAGGTGTCCACGGTGTTCGCGCGCAAGTCAGGGAATGACGGCGAGCCGCACACCGAGAACGGCGTACCGGTCGAGGACATCGAGGACGGCTCGACCCCCGAGAGCCGCGAGGGCACGCGCGCGCTGCGCGAGTTCCGCGAGTGGATCGAGTCCTCGCAGAAGACCATCGACGAGTGGCAGAAGCGCGTCGACGACCGCATCCGTCACGTGGTCGAGGGCATCTCGCCGTTCGCCTCGCTGCAGAAGGACGTCAGCCTGCTGGCCACGCGCATCGCCGAGCTGGAAGCCAAGCTGCAGCAGATCGCCGCCGAAGAAAAAGCCGCGAAGTAGCCGCGAAGTTAGCCGGCGCCCGCGCAGCCGCGCGGGCCGCTAGAAATCCATCGCCGCCGAGAACGTGAACGTCCGCTGCGCGGCGGCGGAGTCGGTCGCGTCGCAGCGGTCCTTCATGGCGAGCGGCGCGGTCGCGCAGTCCATGTCCACGCCGGCCTGGTCGTCGACCGAGGTGCCGGCGAGCGCGAAGACCGCCTCGGCGGTGAACGCGAAGACGTAGTACTTGAGCTTCAGGCCGAAGAAGAAGCGCTGCCGGATGATGTCGTCCTGGTCGGAGAAGACGAAGTTGTTCGCGATATCCATCGCGTTCATCGGATCGCCGGCGTCGACGTTGGGCGTGCGGTCGATGACCTCGGAGCGCGGCACCATCCAGAGCACGTTCCACCCGCCGTAGGGCGACACGTTCACGGTGCCGCCGATGCCGAAGGACTTGGAGACCGTCACGTCGAAGGACGGCACGGTCAGGTCGAGCTGCTCCGAGCCCATGAGCCGCGACACCGACCCGCGCACGGCCAGGGACGGGATCGGCCAGTCGTGGAAGCCCTCGTGGATGGCGAACTTTGCGTACGCCTGCGCCGCCCACATCTGCGAGCCGAACAGGTGCAGCGCGCCGGCGCCGACCTCGAACGAGGGCAGGGGCAGCCAGATGCCCTTGCGGACGAACACGCCGATGGTGTCGAGCGTGTCGGAGGCCTTGCTGTTGCCGCCGTCCGCGCCTTCCTCGGTGGCCGCCCAGTAGGCCGCCGAGTTATCGATGGTCGTCGTCGACAGCTCGGCCGAGAACTGGAAGCCCGAGTAGCCGAGCGTGTCGGCGGGCGTCAGCATCTTGGGCGCCAGCGCGACGCCGAGCTGCGAGACCAGCGAGCGGAACTGCTGGTTGTCGGGGACGACGTCGCCGTCGGCGTCGGTGCCCGACAGACGCGACAGCACCAGGTCATTCTCGGCCGCGCGCGCGACACCGGGCTGCCAGAGCGCACCGGCCACCCAGGCCGCCCCGGCCACCCCCGCAACGAAGACCAGACCAGAAGCCGGGAATACCGGCGCAAATCGCATGGTTCGGACGGTAGACGCGCGCCACCAGCGTGTCAAGGAAGGCCCCAATCGTGGTATGCACCGTTCGCCGTCGCAGCCACGGGAGGGGCGCGATCATGAGCACCGAATACGCCACCATCCTGTACGACGTCTCGGCCGCCCCGGTCGCACGCATCACCATGAACCGCCCCGACAAGCGCAACCCGATCGGGCCGCAGTCGTGCGGCGAGATCGTGCACGCGCTCGGTCGCGCGCGCGAGGACGCCAGCATCCGCTGCGTCGTGATCACCGGCGCCGGCAAGGCCTTCTCGGCGGGCGGGGATCTGTCGCAGATGTCAGGCGCGGCGGGCAGCGGCCCCGGCGCGGACATCCCGCCGGCGTCCTTGCCGCACACGTTCACGGACATGCACGGCCTGGGCAAGCCCATCGTCGCCATGGTGAACGGCCCGGCGCTCGCCGGCGGCCTGGGGCTCATGGTCGCGTGTGACCTGGTGGTCGCCGCCGACACCGCCGACTTCGGCACCACCGAGATCAACCTGGGCCTGTGGCCCATGATGATCACCGCCGAGATCACCCGCTCGATCGGGCGCAAGAAGACCCTCGAGCTCATGCTCACCGGCAAGAAGATCGGCGCCGTCGAGGCCGAGCGCATCGGCCTGGTCAACAAGGTCGTGCCCGCCGCCCAGCTCGAGGAGGAGACCATGAAGCTGGCCAACGAGCTGGCCGGCAAGTCGCCCGCCACCGTGCGCCTCGGCCTCGCCTCGTTCTACGCGACCCAGGACATGGAGTACGCCGACGCGCTCGCGCACCTGCAGGGGCAGCTCGCCGCGGTGCTCACCACCGAGGACGCCGCCGAGGGCCTGGCCGCGTTCTTTCAGAAGCGCGCGCCGGTCTGGAAGGGCAAGTAGTGTACGAGGCCCTGGTCGGCTGGCGGTACCTCTACCGCGGCAAGCGCTCGAAGGCGGTCTTCTGGGGCCTCATCGTGTCACTCCTGGTCACCGCGATCGGCGCGGCCATGTTCATGGTCCCGGGGCGGCCGTCGCCGACGGGCGTCTTCGTGCTCACCTTCGGCGCGCTCGCGGCCATCTCCTTCGGCCTCCTGCGCCTGTTCTCGGTGTTCACCACCGTCTCGGTGGCCGGGGTCGTGCTCGGCGTCGCCGCGCTCACCGTGGTGCTGTCGGTCACGAGCGGCTTCCAGGCGGCCTTTCGCGACAAGGTGCTGGGCGTGAACGCGCACGTCCTGGTCATGAAGAACACGCCCGACTTCTCGAACTACCACGACGTCGAGGAGATGGCGCGCAAGCTGCCCTACGTGAAGGCGGTGCAGCCGTTCACCTTCAACGAGATCCAGGTCACGCGCGGCATGGGCGAGCTGTCGATCGGCGCGGTCAAGGGGATCGACCCCGCCCGCGTCGGCACCGTGCTCGATCTTCCGCAGCACATGATCGAGGGCTCGGTCCAGGCGCTCGCGGCGCCGCGCGCCGAGGGCGAGCACCCGCCGATCATCCTCGGCCGCGAGCTGGCGCGGAAGCTGAAAGCCAAGCTGGGCGACGAGGTCACGCTGGTCGCGCCGCTCTCCGGCATCGACACCAAGACCTGGCTGCACACCGGTAAGCCGCCCAAGACCGCCAAGTTCGTGATCCGCGGCATCTTCTACAGCGGCTTCGACGAGTACGACCGCCGCCTCATGTACGTCGACATCCAGGAGATGCTCGAGTTCCTCGAGCAGGGCGACGTCGTCATGGGCGTCGAGATGAAGCTCACCGATGTCGACAAGGCCACGCAGGTCGCGCTCGCGCTGGAGAAGCAGCTGGGCGGCGATCCCTGGGTGGTCATGGACTGGCAGCAGCTCAACAAGAACCTGTTCACCGCGCTCAAGCTGCAAAAGGTCGCGCTGACGGTGTTCCTGACCCTCATCATCATCGTCGCCGCGTTCAACATGGTCGCGGCGCTGACCATGATGGTCTTCGACAAGACCAAGGAGATCGCCATCCTCAAGTCGATGGGCGGCTCGTCGACGGGCGTGGCGCGCGTCTTCCAGGTCGTCGGCCTGACCATCGGCGGCGTGGGCACGGTGCTCGGCCTGGCGCTCGGCATGCTGCTGTGCACGGTGGTGTCGCGCTACGGCTACCCGCTCGACCCCAAGGTTTATCTCATCGACCAGCTGCCCATCCGCGTGAACCCCTCCGAGGTCGTGCTGATCGGCATCATCACCATGGTGATCTCGGGTCTGGCGACGCTTTACCCGGCGTTCAAGGCGAGCTCGCTGCGGCCGGTGGAAGGTCTTCGTTACGAATGATCGGGGTCGAGTGACGCGCGCGGTCGAAATATTCTTGACTCTCCGCGCGCCCTGAGTAATCTGCGTTTCGTTTCGCGGGCGTAGCTCAGTTGGTAGAGCGCGACCTTGCCAAGGTCGAAGTCGACGGTTCGAGTCCGTTCGCCCGCTCCAGGTTTACTCGGTTGTACCCAGCGGCCAGCCCTTCAACCTGGGCTGGCCGTTCGCATTTCAGGCCGGAGGTCTTCGTGGGTTTTTCATGCGGCATCGTGGGTCTGCCCAACGTGGGCAAGTCGACCCTCTTCAACGCGCTGTCGGCCGCCGG
>JBKJOI010000837.1:0-13620 GCA_046595695.1 Haliangiales bacterium
GTTCCGCACGATTGGCCTGCTACCGGCCTGGCGTGCCCTTGCAAGACGGCGGACGACCGCAGACTTTCTTGGTCTCGACCTGTCCGTCGCGCATGGCGAGGCGCTTCCCGATGATCGGTCGCCCCTGGCGTTGTCGCGCTGGATTGCCGATCGACATGCCGAGGATCACGCAAATGCCGCTCGCGTCTGTGCTGGCATCTATTGGGCCGCGCGAGGGCTCCTCCACTGGAGCAGCCACCTGATGGACTTCGCCACGGCACGGATTGACCCGCGCCTGGCGATGGCCACCCTGGTCCAGGAACGCGCGCGCGAGGCGCAGGTCTATCACGAGCGGTACAAGGTCGAAGGCAAGAGCCTCCGTACATGGTTTCAGGAAGCGGTCACGGATCCCCTGCCACTGGTCGATGCACTTGCCCGTAGCAAGCTGGTTCGTCCCAAGGCCCCAGCGTCGAGCGCTCTCATCTCCGGCTTGATTGCCGCCAGCGGCCCCATGTTCCGGATCTTCAGCAATGAAGACATCGCGATCATGCGCCGCTGGATCGAGAGTCTCGAGACGCTCTCGACGACGACAGCAGGTCTTGCCGTGCCCGAGCCGTTGCCGTCGTTCGCCAAGCCGCCCGCACCCCCAGCGATCAGGACCGGAGATCTCAGCCTGGGTGCGGTACCGAAGTCGATTCGAGAAGCCTACTACCTCCTCCAGGGGCGCGCGCTCGCTCCACGCACCCGCGCCTTCGCCCACGACTATGTTCGCAAGTGGACGGCCTTGGCCGGCGCATCCATCGACAAGGGCGACCGCTCGCTCCCGGCGTGTTGGTCTCCCGGGCGACTGCGCGCCTGGCTCCTCGATGCTCACGACAAGCACAGCAACGAGTTCGAGGTGCGCAGGTCCGCGCAACCACCGACGCGTGCAGAGATTGTCGATCAGACCCTGCAACTCGCTCCACTCACCCTCATCGACGGGGCGTGGCTGCAAGGGTTCACGGATACAGCGCTTGCTTCGAGTCGTCTCGGCGCACGGCTCTTTCAGATCTACTGGGATGAGCTCGGCAACGGTCAATGGGCGATCAATCACCCCAAGATCTACCGTGATGTACTGGCGAACATGGGCGTCGCTGCGCTCGCGCCGACCGGATCGATAGCATTCGCGACCGACCCTCGCCTCCGGCCGGAGTCCTTTCGCCTGCCGGTCTACTGGCTGTGCCTGGGCAAGTGCCCGGTCACCTTCCGGGCCGAGATCCTCGGCCTGAACCTGGCGATGGAGCTCTCCGGCGTCGGCGGCAGCTATCGTTCGGCACAGAAGTTTCTCAAGCACCACGGCTTCACGACAGCCTTCGTCGATCTGCACAACACCATCGACAATGTGTCGACGGGACACGCCGCGTGGGCGGCAGATGCCATCGATGAGCACATGCAGGCGGTCTCGGAGCTCGGAGACCCAGAGCTGGAGTGGACGCGCGTGCGTGCGGGGTATGAGTCACTGGCCCCACTCACCAGCCGAGACAGCGACCTCGACTATTTTCGCGCACCGGATCGGGTCGACCGAGCCTTTCTTCCAGGCATTGGCGGCTATCACCACCACCCGGTGACCAAGCCCACGACGGTGTCACAACATGACTAGCTATATTCTGGGCATTTCCGCCTACTATCATGACAGCGCGGCTGCGCTGGTGCGTGACGGCGTGCCGGTCGCCGCGGCGCAGCAGGAGCGTTTCAGCCGTCGCAAGCAGGACTCGGGCTTTCCCACCGATGCCGTGAACTATTGTCTCAGCGAGGCGGGCATCGCCCTGGGAGACCTGAGCTCGGTCGTCTACTACGAGAATCCGGCGTTCAAGCTCCGTCGGACCCTGTCATCCTTCGCAAGCGCCGGTCCGGGCGGCATGATGGCGTTCTCGCGCATCGCGCCCGAGTGGCTGTCATGGAAGCGCAACGTGCTGGCGCGCGTGGACCGCGAGCTCGCCAGGCTGGACCTCGGCGATGCGCCCAAGGCGGTAGCGGGCGAGCATCACCGCTCGCATGCCGCTTCAGCCTTCTTCCCCTCCCCCTTCGCACGCGCGGCGGTGCTGTGCGTCGATGGCGTCGGGGAGTGGCACACCACGACGATCTGGCGCGGAGTGGACGACAAGCTGGAGCTGGTCAACTCGATCTCGTATCCGCACTCACTTGGCCTGCTCTACTCGGCGTTCACCGAATTCTGCGGCTTCAAGGTCGATTCGGGCGAGTACAAGCTCATGGGGCTGGCGCCGTACGGCGAGCCGCGCCACGCGCGCCAGATCCGAGATCACCTGATCAACCTGCGCGCGGACGGCTCCTTCACGCTCAATCTCGAGTACTTCGAGTTTCTCAAGGGGAAGCACATGGTGGGCGAGCGCTTCGCCGCGCTCTTCGGCGGGCCGGCGCGTGTCGCCGAGGCGCCCTTGACGCAGCGCGAGTGCGACCTTGCCGCTTCGATCCAGCAAGTCACCGACGAGGCCATGGTGGGGCTCGCAACCGCTGCCCGCGACATGACCGGCGAGGACAACCTGTGCATGGCTGGCGGGGTCGCGCTCAATTGCGTGTCGAACGGCCATATCTCGCGGTCGAAGTTGTTCTCGAGGCTCTGGATCCAGCCGGCGGCAGGCGATGCGGGTTGCGCGCTGGGAGCGGCGCTCAGCGCGGCCATGCCTGTGACCGGGCGAAAGCCGCTGCAGGGGGCCCCGGCCGACGACCGGATGTCCGGTGCCTTCCTCGGACCGAGCTTTGCTGACGAGGAGATCATGGCATTCCTCGATGGCCAGGCCATTGCCTACCGACGTTTGCCAGAAGGCGCCTTGCTGGATGAAGTGGCCGGACATCTGGCCAAGGGTGCAGTCGTCGGCTGGTTTCAGGGGCGCATGGAGTTTGGTCCGCGCTCGCTCGGCGCACGATCGATCCTGGGGGATCCGCGCAACACCGCCATGCAGCGGACCATGAACCTCAGGATCAAGTATCGCGAGTCGTTTCGCCCGTTCGCACCATCTGTGTTGGCCCGGAAAGCGAAGGACTACTTCGATATCCGCGAGCAGAGCCCCTACATGCTGATCGTCTCGCCGGTGCGCGACGCGATCCGGACCGCGGAGACGGTCAGTCGTAGCCTTGGCTCCATCAACGAGGTCCGCTCGAGCTTGCCCGCGATCACGCACATCGATTTCTCCGCGCGCGTCCAGACGGTCAACGAGGACACCAACCAGCGCTACGCCCGCTTGCTCGAGCGCTTCGAGGCGCAAACCGGGTGTCCGGTGCTGGTCAACACGTCCTTCAACGTCCGGGGCGAACCGATCGTCTGCACGCCCGAAGATGCCTATCGCTGCTTCATGCGGACCGAGATCGAGGTTCTCGTGCTGGGCACCTGCATCCTCTTGAAGGCGGAGCAAGAACCGGTCGACGAAAGCGATGACTGGCGGCAAGCCATTCCGCTCGATTGAGACCGACCGCCACCGAACGGACATTATCGTGACCAAGCTACTCAGCGCAGTGCTCTACATCCTCGTCCTGTTGCCCATCTGGCTCATGCGCAAGATCACCGGGCGGTCGCGCTTCGGGCGCAGGCTCCACCTCGCGCCCACCAGCTGGGACCGGCTGGTAGTGCCGAAGTCTCCCTCGCCATTGAGCAGCGAGCAACGAGCCTAGTCATGTCCAAGCTCATCTACAAGACCTTGAGCTCGGAGCCTGTGTCCATCGTCGGTGGCGAGGGAGTATGGATCCATGGCGCGCAGGGCCAGCGCATTCTCGACACTTGTGGAGGCGTTGCGGTCTCGACGCTCGGCCACCGCCATCCACGCATGCGGGAGGCCATGGCGCGAGAGGCCGACCGTGTGGCCTGGGCTCATGCGGGCAGCTTCACCTGTGCCGCCGCCGAAGAGCTCGGAGCGTTCCTGACCGACCGATCGGGTGGATTGACCAGGTGTCAGTTCCTCTCCGGTGGCTCGGAGGCGATGGAGCTCGCCATGAAGCTCGCCTACCAGTATCACTGGGAACGCGGCGAACCAGATCGACAGATCTTCATTGCGCGGCGGCAGAGTTACCACGGGAGCACGCTCGGCACGCTGGCGATCTCGGGCAATGGCGACCGCCGCTCCATCTTCGAGCCGATGCTGTCGAAGGCGGCTTTCGTGGCGCCTTGCTACGCCTATCGGGGCAAACTGACTGACGAGACCGACGCTGCTTATGCCGAGCGTCTGGCCCTGGAGCTCGCTCACAAGATCGATGAGCTCGGCGCACGCCGTGTAGCGGCCTTCGTCGTCGAGCCGGTCGTCGGCTCCACGAATGGCGCGGTCCCGGCTGTCCCTGGCTATCTGCAGGCCGTGAAGGCGGTGTGCGACCGGTACGGCGTGTTGCTCGTGATCGACGACGTCATGTCGGGTATGGGCCGCACCGGCCACCTGTTCTCTTTTCACGAGGACGGGATTACCCCGGACATCGTCGCGATCGGTAAAGGGCTCGCCGCCGGGTATCAGCCGATCTCCGGGCTACTCGTCGCCGCTCATGTATACGCGGCGCTCGAGCGTGGGACTGGAGTCCTGCGCAACGGCCAGACGCATGTGAACCATCCCTATGCCTGCGCGATCGCACTCGAGGCACAACGCACCATCGAGGACGACGGCCTCTTGGCCGCGGTCCAGGCACGTGGGCGCCAGATGCGGGCCTCCCTGGAGGCGCGGCTGGCGGGATTCGAGTACTTCGGCGAGGTGCGCGGCCGCGGAACGTTCCTGGGAGTCGAGTTCGTCGCCGATCGCACCACCCGGGAGCCGCTGTGTGGAGGCGGTGCACTGGTGACGGAGCTCAAGCAGCGAGCCCTGGCCGAGGGGCTCCTGATCTATCCCGGCAGCGGGACGGTCGACGGCCGCGCGGGCAACCACGTGCTATTCGCGCCAGCGTTCGTCGCCACGGCGGACGAGATCGAGCTCATGGTAGACAGGTTCTCCAACCTTGTTGTGGGTTGCCGGGCGGCCTTTGCAGCAGCGGCAGCCGCGTCGACCTCGACGCGAGCCCTGGCGGTCTAGCGCCAACCCGCACGCCGGGGCATATCGGTGATGAAGGAATCCGCATGTCAATTCTCGAGGCGAAAATGCACCTGAACGGAACGACCAAAACCAATCCTACGACCCCGCTCTGCCAGGACAAGGTCTTGCTGTCCGTTTGCACCATGGACTGGTGCGATTACGGAGTGACCTATGCCCGTGCCGTGCTCCCTAACCTGGAGGTGATGCGGTGGGATCCTGGCGATCCTCACCCGGAGATCGTCGACACTTGGGAGGGGGACTGGATCATTTCTTATCGAGGCGACTACATCTTCAAGGAGCGCGACTTCAAGCGCGCGCGAAAAGGTGCGTTCAACTTCCATCCTGCGCCGCCGAAGTATCGTGGCCTGGGGAGTCAACACTACGCGATCTTTGATGGCGACGAGTCCTACGGCTCCACCTGTCATCACCTCGCACGTTCGGTCGACACCGGCGACATCATCGACGTCGCCCGCTTCAAGGTCGCACCGGGCGAGACCGCGAGCCTGCTGCGACTGCACGTGGGCGCATCCTGCCTGACGCAGTTCTTGAAGATTCTGACTGACTACATCGTGCCCGGCAATCCGCTTCCGGTGTCTCCGGAACGATGGGGCGACCGGCTCTACAAGCAGTCCGAGATCAATGCGTGGTTGGAGCGTATGCGGAAGGAGATGCCGGATCATCCCTGCGTGAAATAGCGGCATGGCGGGGCGCGGCACCGCGACGCAGGCGCCGGCTACCTGGTCGGCCGCCCGACGAATGTTCGCTCGCCCGTTGAAACCGCTGCTTCTTTCTCCTAGGCTCCAGGCGCAGCCAACAGAAGGTCAGGGATGCGTCCATGAAAATGCGGAAGCTGGGTCTGGTAGGCGGGATAAGCTGGGTCTCGACGATCGACTATTATCGCTATATCAACGAGGGCATCAACAAGCGACTCGGCGGCTTGAACTTCGCCGAGTGCCTCTTGTATTCCCTCAACTTCGGAGACGTTCAGGAAAAGACCTGGAGCAATTCTCTGGACCTGTTTCAAGCCGCCTGCGGGAGCCTGAAGGCCGGTGGTGCCGAGGCCATCGTTCTATGCGCCAACACCGCGCACTTGATGGCCGGCCAACTCCAGGCAACCACTGACTTGCCCATCATCCACATCGTCTCCGCCACCGCAGCCGCCATCCAGAAGCGTGGAATACAGAAGGTTGGCTTCCTCGGGACGAAGTTCACCATGGAGATGGACTTCTACAAGGACGGCTTGAGAGCCATGGGTATCGAACCCATGATCCCCAAGAGCATCGAGACGCGGAACTATATCCAGGAGAATCTGAAAGAGGAACTGAGTCGAGGGATCATCCGAGCCGAGACCAAGGCTGCGTACCTTGCGATCATTCGCGATCTGATGGACGAGGGTGCAGAAGCGATCGTTCTGGCCTGCACAGAGATCCCCCTCCTGATCGCTCAGGAGGATCTTCCGGTTCCGGTCTTTGACACGACTCGCATCCATGCCGAGGCGGCCGTCGATTTCGCGCTGGCCACCGAGGGCAAGTAGACCTCAATCCCAGCAGAACAGCACGTCGAGGCCGCGGTCGGTCTCGTATTCTTGGCAGCCCGGCTATTGCAGGGCGTTGATGCCTCGGAGCAGCTCCGTGAGGCGGTCGCGTGGCACCTGGTGCGTGCGTGCGATCTCGTCCAGCCATCCTGGTGTGCGCAGGCGCAGCAGCCGACTGGAAAGCCGACGGCCCAGCAAGGCCGACCCGGCCATAGGCACCACGAAGCCGCAGACGTTCACGATGCCCACCGCCACGTCGAAATATCGAAACTGCCACTCCTGGACGCCAACATAGCCGAGCACGCCGACACACGCGCCGCTCAGGATTGCGACCAGGAGCACGCGCGCTTCGAGGGCACTGCGGCGCTTGCCCAGCTCCTCGGCGGCGATTAGCTCGCGCGCCTCCAGGTCCAGATCGCGTCGGGCGGCAGGCTCGTGGTACGGCATCTCGGCAAGATACGCGATCGAGGACCACGTGGCCGGGTACCTACAGGCTGCCGGCGTGACGGACCTCACGGCCGTCGCTGACGTCACCGGCACCAGGCAGCAAGGTCAGCGCAGATCTTCGAGATAGCGGATGGCGGCCGCGGCGGCCTTTTCGAGACACGCGTTGGGGCGCTCTCCGCTGGAGGATCCGCGGAGCTCCACGGCACGCTGGAGCGCCGGAACGGCCGCTTTGCGGCGCAGCGCGCGTAGCTTGCCGACCGCTTCACGACGCCGGTTGCAGGTCGCGTCTTGTTCCAGGTCGAGTGAGTAGCTCTCGAGCGCATCGACCCGCGCGGCGATGCCCTTCTCCCTGGCGAGGGCACGCGCGCGCTGACGCACTTCACGCTGCTTGCCGCGCGATGCTTGATCGACGATGAGCTCGTCGGCGCCCGGCACGGGCCGCTCGCTCACGAGCTCGAGAGCTCGCAGGGCCGCCGTCTTGTCCTTGCCGTTCAAGATGGTCGTCACGTCCGTGCGCAAAACCTGGCTAGCGAGCAGCTCGGGCGCGAGTCGGGTGGCGAGCACGTATTCCGTGATGGCATCGGCGTGGGCACCAACGGCGGTGTGCGCCCGCCCGAGCAGGAAGTGTCCGTACGCATCGTGATCGCCCGCAGGCGACACCAGCCCATTCGCGAGCAACTCCCGCGCGCCGCGGAAATCGCCGCTGTCGAGCGCCCGCTCCGCTCGCACGGCGAGCTCGCTCTTCGGCGCGCCAAGGACCGACGATCCGGGTGACGTACCAGGCTGGGCGGTCGGCTCACGTCCATGGCGCGCGACCAGAATGACCACGGCGCTCGCGACGACCAGCAGCACGGGTAGCGCCACGCGCGCGATGCGCCTGGCCCTTAGCCGGCGAACCGCGGCGACCGCCCGGCGGTCGGGGGACTGCGGCCGAATGACCGCGGACGCGCCGTCCGGCGCCCGCGAGCCCTCCATGGCATGGACCAGGGTGGCGATGGCTTCGAGCATCTCCCCGGCTGACTGATAGCGCTCCTGGGGTTGCTTTGCCAGCGCCCGCGCGAGCAAGTGCTCGAGCTCGTCCGACCACTCGTGATCGGGTACAGCCTCACGCAGGGTCGGAGGCTTGGCGTGGACCTGCATGCGGGCAACGGCCATTGGAGTCGGGCCCTTGAAGGGCTGCTGCCCGGTCAGCACCTCGAAGAGCAGGATGCCTGTCGAGTACAGGTCAGCGCGATGATCGGCCGGCACTCCCAGTGCTTGCTCGGGTGCCATGTATTCGGGGGTGCCAAAGGCGGTACCCACCAACGTCAGGCTGTCCGAGCCGACTTCCGCCGCCGCCTCGCCGACGACCTTGGCGATACCGAAGTCGAGGAGCTTCACGAAGTCGCCGGAAGCAGCATCGTCCACCAGCATGACGTTTTCTGGCTTGAGGTCGCGATGGACGATCCCCACGGTGTGGGCGTGCGCCAGCGCGTCGAGCATCTGCCCGATGATGCGCAGGCCGCGCAGGGGTTCGATACGTCCCTTGTCGACGAGATCGGCGAGGGTGCTGCCGCGGAGAACCTCCATGACCAGGAACGGCGCCCCGGTCTCGAGGGCTCCGAAATCCAGCACCTCTACGATGTGGGGATGGCTGAGGAGGTTCGTGGCCTTGGCCTCGCGCTCGAAGCGGCGCATGACCTCCGAGCTCTTCCCGAAGCGCTGGTAGAGGGTCTTGAGGGCGAAACGCTGTCCCGAGCGCACGTGCTCGACCTCGTACACCGCGCCCATACCGCCACGCCCCAGCTCCGTGCAGATGAGATAGCGGCCAGCGACGAGATCGCCTTCCTCATAGCCAGTGCTGGAATCGGACGAAGTGCTATCTGTCACCGAGATCGAGTGTAGCAGGGGCGGGTCGCCCTGCTGGTCGCCCCGGCATTGGGGTCGGGCTCCGCTGGTCAGCTTCGATCGCGGTCAGCTCGCCTCGCCGAACTGGGCCACCGCGCGCGAACCGATGGCTATCGCCGGTCCTTGCACGCCCAGCCCCACGAAGTCTTCGTGCCACAGCAACTTGCCCGCGTCGCTCACCGCACTGAGCTCGCCCTGGCCTCCCACGAACCAGCGATCGCCGTGCACGAGCAGGGTGACCGCGGGGTGCGTGAGCTGCAGCTTCCAGCGCACGTCGCCAGTCCGGTAGTCGAGCGCCATCACCTGGTGCCCTGCGAGCGCCACGACCAACTCGCCCACGACGCGCACGGCATGCACCGCGCCGCCCAGGCCGGCGTCGGCGCCCTGGAACCAGAGCCGCTGCCCGGTCTCGCGATCGAGGCCGATGATGCCCTTGCCAACGCCGGCGACGACAATCGTCTCCTGATCCGGGGACTCTCGATAGGCCATGGCCTACGCTACCAGTATCAGCGAGCCTTGGCTGACGACTTTGCGGTGGCGGGTGCCTTTGCCGTGGCGGGTGCCTTCGCCGTGGCAGGTGACTTCGCGTTGGCGGGTGACTTCGTCTCGGCGACGACGTACGCCGCAAGGTGTTTGCCGGTCAGCGTCGACTGCGCCGCGACCAGGTCGGCCGGGGTGCCTTCGAACACGATTCGCCCGCCTTCGTGGCCCGCGCCCGGCCCGAGATCGATGATCCAGTCGGCGTGCCCCATGACCGCCTGATGGTACTCGATCACGATGACCGACTTGCCGGCGTCGACCAGCCGGTCGAGCATCCCGAGCATCTGCTCGACGTCGGCCAGGTGCAGCCCGGTGGTCGGCTCGTCGAGCACGTAGACGCCGCCGTCGGCGCCCATGTGTGTCGGCTCAGGTCGTGGCCGTCAGCAGGATGCTGGCTGGAGGAAGACATGTGCTCAATCATGGCGTAGGGCTCCCACGGCAGGCTGGCATATGACAGCTCGTTAGAAGGGCTTCAGCACAAACCGGCCGTAGGCAATGAACCCGCATATGGCAGCCACGACAAGCCAGTAGATCATAGGGCCGTGGCTCGCGGCCCCGGAACGAACATGCACCCCGGACATGAACAGCATCTCCGCAGCTATGCAGGCCGCCGCGATAGGGGCCAGGATGGCCAGGGGCTTGTTGATTGCCGGGAGGATGAGGCACAGGCTGCAGAGCAGCTCGAAGACGCCCATCGCCAGCCAAACACCGTGAGGAATCGCCTTCAAGGAAGGCACGGCGAGCTCGGAATTGGAGAACTTCCACACCCCACCCATGGCGGTATGCAGGGCGAGCAGGATCTGAAGAACCCAGAAGAGAATGTTCATGGTCAGTTTCCTTGAAGAATGTCTAAAAGTAGCTTCACAAGGAGCAGCGCCGATTCTCCACAGCATGCCCGCGCTACGGTTGCGCCAGGATCTCCGGCCACACGTCGGCGAGGACGTCCTCACGCAGCGCTGGTGACGGGATGCCCCAGCGCGCGTCGCCCCGCGTGCTCGTCGTCGAGGACGGGGAGGGCCCCCGGGTCCACCCACCTTGGGCGGGCGGAACGCCGGGCGCACTGCCGAACGCCTCGCTCTTCACGACCAGCGTCTGGCCGTCCACGATCACGCGCACGAGATCGGCGCGGTTGCGGCCCACGATCGCGAACGGCCGCGGCGAGGCCTCGGCGTAGAAGACGTAGCCGTGCCATCCATTTAGGTGGGCCGGAACTCGAGGAGCTCGTCCCTGGCGAAGACGCGCAGGGCATCGAAGCTGAGCTTCTGCCACTTCAGCGCATGGTCGTAGACGATGACCAGCTTGATGCCGCGGCCCCGCGCCTCCTGGATGAGCTGGATGATCGCGGTGATCGTCGAGGAGTTGAAGTGGTCGAGCTTCTCGAAGTGCAGCTCCACCGGCACCTGCCTGGAGCTCGCGTCGGCGAAGACGTTGCTGAAGAACGGGGCCAGCACCTTGCTCGGATCGCGATTGTTGCTCTTGCCTCTCCACTGCAACTGGAGCGGCGCGGTTCGCCCCTTCTCGAACGGGTCGATCTCGATGCGCAGGTCGCCGACGACGAAGTTGTCCACGGAATGACCTCCGCATTCACCTTGTGTCATCGCCATGAATGGAGTCAAGAAAGGCATTCTGCGGTGCACCAGACTCGGGTCCATCTGACCCGAGAGAGCTTGACCCACGTGAGCGCTCGGCTGCCCGCACCCGAAGGAAACCCGCGAGGCTGGCACTCTGCCCCGCGGCAGAAAGGAACCATCAAGGACTCGAGAGCCAGATGATCACCAACCCTGCAGAGCCCTCCGACGACAGCGGCCAGGGCGACGAGCGCGCCGAGCGGCGCATCGGCGGGCACGCCGGGTTCGCCGAGGACCGCCTGCTCCCTGCTCGGCGACCGGCTCCGATAACGACCCGTCGCCGGTGCCCGGCCCGGCCCCGAGGATCGAAGCGGCGACGAACACGAACGACCTGCGACGCATGGCCTGTTCACGTTGATCGCGACGCAGAGGATCGAAATGATTCTGGATAGATCGAAGTTTTGGCGAGAGGCAGGCAGTTGACAGCCGCGCGCGGCCGAAGCAGGCTGTCGCTCGGGTGCGGCGATCGGCGCCGCAGGTGATCTTCGACGGTCGGGCCGCCGTTCGGACGGCTCCGCAAGGAGCACCGGATGCCCGTGTCGCAAACATCACTTCCTGATCCTGCCAGCCAGGTTCCTGATCCGCCCGGCACGTGGGCCCCCGCTCGCCGCGCGGTGCTGCGCGTCGTTGGGCCCGTCGAGCGCTTCCTCGCCGTCGAAGCGTCGAGTGGCATCCTGCTGCTGGTCACCGCGCTCGTCGCCATGGTCTGGGCCAACTCGGAATGGGCGGATGCCTACGTCGGGCTGTGGCACACACCGATTGGCTTCCGCCTGGGCCCGTTCGCCTTCGAGCGCGACCTGCACTTCTGGGTGAACGACGGGCTCATGACCATCTTCTTCTTCGTGGTCGGCCTCGAGGTGCGCCGCGAGCTCCACCGTGGCGAGCTGAGCGAACCGCGCCGCGCGGCGCTGCCCGTGGCGGCGGCGCTCGGCGGCATGCTGGTGCCCGCGCTCATCTACGTGGCCTTCAACGTGGGCAGGGCGTCGATGCGCGGCTGGGGTGTACCCATGGCCACCGATATCGCGTTTGCCGTTGGCGTCCTGGCGCTCCTCGGTCAGAGGGTGCAGCCCGCCACGCGCATCCTCTTGCTCGCCCTGGCGGTCATCGACGACGTCGGGGCCATCCTGGTCATCGCCATCTTCTATGCGTCGGGCGTGAATCCCATCGGCTTTGCGGCCATGGCGGGAGGCGTGCTGGCCATTCTCACCCTGCAGAAGAGCGGAGTCCGATCGTCAGCAGCCTACTTCGTGCCCGCGGTCGTCATCTGGGCCGGGGCTTACGCCGCCGGCATTCATCCCACGCTCGCCGGCGTGATCGTCGGATTGCTCACGCCGGTGAAGGCCTGGTTCGGCCCCGACCAACTGGTGGAACAGACCCGCGCCAGCGGCCAGGCAATCGCGGACGCGCCCGGCGAGAGCTCGCAAGCGATGCTTCCGCACCTCGACGCGCTCGGCCGCGCGAGCCGTGAGGCCGTCTCTCCGGTGGAGAAGCTGCAGCACGTGCTCCACGGATGGGTCGCTTTCGGCATCATGCCGCTCTTCGCACTGGCCAATGCGGGTGTGCCGCTGGGCGAGTCCAGCTTCGCTGGCGACGGGCTGGCCGTCTTCCTCGGCGTGTCGCTGGGTCTGGGGCTCGGCAAGCCTCTCGGCGTGCTCGCGGCGTGCTGGGCCGCCACGCGTGCGGGCCTGGCGATTCTGCCCAGGGGCACGCGTTGGTCGCACGTCTCGGTGGTCGGACTGGTGGCGGGCATCGGCTTCACGATGGCGCTCTTCATTGCCCAGCTGGCATTCCCGCCCGGCCCGCTGCTCGAGACAGCGAAGCTCGGCATCCTCTGCGGCTCGGCGGCCGCGGCCCTCGTCGGCTACGGCGCGGGCTACGCGCTCTTGTCAGAACGAGGCGACCCCGCAGCCGCGACCACGTCCTCGGAGGCGGAGGCAGACACGGTCCGTTGACACGCGAAACGCGGCTCGGACGCCGCGTCCGGCGCCTCGCCGGAGCTCGAGCGCCAAGGACGCGGCGACGACGATCCCGCAGCCGACCGCAACGGCTACCGCTTCCCTTGGTGCTCCAAACGAGTAGAATTCGCCGCCCACGTGGATCCCGCCAGCCCAGTGCCCGCTTCCGACAAGCCCCCCCTCTGGAGCCCGCGCGGTCTGCTCGCGCTGCTGGCGCTGCAGGAGTCGCCGCTTGACCTTCAGCTCATGGGCCGGACGCTGCTGCATGCGGCCATCGTCGGCCTGGGCGCCGGCCTCATCGGCGTCGGCTTCTTCCTCGGGCTCGAGCTCCTGCAGCACTTCCTGCTCGAGAACCTCGCCGGCTACCTACCGCTGCGCGCGATCGGCGAGCGTCAGATCGCGTCGTCGACGATGACCGCGTTCCGGCCGTGGCTGCTCATCGTCCTGCCCGCGCTGGGCGGGCTGCTCGGCGGCCTGGTCTCGTGCTGGGCGCCCGAGACGCGCGGCGGCGGCGGCGACGCGACGATCCACGCATTCCACCACGACGACGGGCGCATCCGCAAGCGAGTGCTCGTGCTCAAGCCGCTGGCCTCGTTCCTCGCCCTCGGCAC
>JBKJOI010001004.1:0-2963 GCA_046595695.1 Haliangiales bacterium
GAGGACGGCGTGTTCGCGCTGCGCCCGCTGGTGCTCGACGCGGAACGTGCGGCCGCGGCCGGCCACGACGCGCTCGCCGCGGGCTGCTCGTGGATGCCCGAGATGGAGTGGCGCTACCTCGCGCCCGGCCCGCCGATCGCGCAGGCGAGCAGCGCCAAGGAGCTCGCCGCGAAGATCGAGAAGCTCGCGTGGATCTGGGGCTGAACGCGCGAGGGCGGCGCGGCGTGCTGAACCCACGTCCAGTGTTCGAGCGCCTTCGTCTGCATTTGGACTGAAACGCAGGGCTGCCTGGGTCGTACTCTCCGAGGACACGTGTGCGAAGGGGCGCTGGATGGGAACGCTAGTGCGAGGTAGTGGACCACCATCGCGTCCGCCGGAGGGATCGGCGCCCGAGGCGGCGGCGCCGCAGGCACTCGTCGGCGCACGCATCGGCAACTTCCTGGTCGAGAGCCTGCTCGGCGAGGGCGCCATGGGCGCGGTCTACATCGGCGTGCACGACACGCTGGCGCGGCGCGTCGCCATCAAGGTGATCCACGCGCACCTGGCGACCGATGCCAACCTGGTCGAGCGCTTCATCGACGAGGCGCGCGCGATCTCCGGCCTCGGCCATCCCGGCCTGGTGCAGGTGCACGACTTCGGCCTCCTGCCCGACGGCCGCCAGTATTCGATGATGGAGCTGCTCGACGGCGAGGACCTCGAACACCTCCTGCGGCGCGAGCGCCGGCTCTCGCCTGCGCGTGCCGCGCGCCTGGGCGCGCAGGTCGCCGACGCCCTGGCCGCCGCGCACGCGCGCGGGATCATCCACCGTGATCTGAAGTCGGCGAACCTGTTCGTGGTTCGCCCCGAGGCCGGGGGTGGCGAGGAGCAGGTCAAGGTGCTGGATTTCGGCATCGCCAAGCTGCTGCGACCGATCGAGGAAGGCGGCGTCGGCCGCACCATGGCCGGGACCATCGTGGGTACGCCGCTGTACATGTCGCCCGAGCAGGCGTTCGGCCAGGAGGTCGACGGCCGCACCGATATGTACGCGCTCGGCGTGGTGCTCTACGAGCTGCTCGCGGGCCGCCTGCCCTTCACCGGCGAGAACCACCTGGAGCTGCTCTACGCCCAGGCGCACGAGCTGCCCCCGTCGCTCTTGCAGGTCGCGCCCGACGTGCCGCCCGCGCTCGCGGAGATCGTCATGCGCTGCCTGCAGAAGAAGCGCGAAGATCGTTACCCGGACATGGCCACGGTGGCGACGGCGCTGCGGGCCGCGTTCGAAGGCTCGCTCGCGCGCGGCACCGCGCCGGGTGGCGGGGCCTCGACGATGCAGCTGGCGGCGCTGCCCACGGGCAAGCGAAGCAGCCACAAGCCGTGGATGATCCTCGGCGGCGTGGTCGCGATCGCGGCGGGCACGGCGGTGGCGCTGAGCGGCGGCGGCGGCAAGAGTGGCGCGGGTGGCACGGCTGCGGCTGTAGCTGGCGGCGCCGGAGGCATCGTGGCCGGCGGCGCGCGCGGCGCGGACGCGGGCGGTGCAGGAACCGGCGCGGGGGCGACTGTCGCGAGCGACGCGGGCGGCGAGGCCAGCGCCGACCTGATGGAAGCCCCGCCGGTCGCCAGCAAGAACCCCTACAAGGCGGACGACGCTCCGGCGATCGCCGCGGGCGCGGCCATCTGGGCCTCGGAGTGCGCGCGTTGCCACGGCGACCGCGGCGAGGGCGACGGCAAGGAGACGCCCGCCGGCCTCGAGCCGCGCTCGTTCGCCGATCTGCACGCGGTGCCCGGGCTGCTCGACGTCTACCGCTTCGAGATCGTGCGTCGCGGCATCCGCGAGGACGGCAAGGCGTCCATGCCTTCGTTCGCGGCCACGCTCACCGAGGACGACACCTGGAAGGTGGTCACGTTCGTGGCGACGCTGGCGGCGCCCATGCCGCAGACCGTGGACGCCATGAAGCCGAAGGAGCCCAAGCCAGACTTCGACGACGCGCTGCGTGCGCGCGGCGCGACGCTCTTTCGCAAGAAGTGCGCCTCGTGCCACGGCGGCAAGGGCCGCGGCAACGGTCCGGCCGCCGAGTACCTCGGCCGCTTCCCCGCGGATCTCACGCGTGGCCAGTACAAGCTGCGCTCGACGCCGCGCGACGGGCTGCCCACCAGCGAGGACATCTTCCGCACCATAACGCGCGGCATGGGCGTAGGCGGCATGCCCGCGTTCCTGCGCCTGCCCGAGCGCGATCGCTGGGCGCTGGTCGCGTTCGTCGAGACGCTGTCGCCGAAATTTGCCGCGGCCGCGAAGAAGAACGAGCCGGTCGAGCTCGTGCCCCTCCCGCCCCGGCCGCGCCCCGATCCGGGCGCGCGCGAACGTGGCCAGCAGGCCTTCGAGGCCGCCGGCTGCGTCAAGTGCCACGGCCCGGGCGGCCGCGGCGACGGGCCCAAGGCCGCCGCGCTCGTGGACAGCCGCGGCCACCGCGTGAAGCCCGCCGACCTGAGCTCGCCGCGCCTGCTCATCGGCGGCGCCACCCCCGAGGACATCTACCGCACCATGATGACCGGCGTCGCCGGCACCCCCATGCCCCAGGGCGCTGACTTCTTCGACGAGGGCAGCGAGGCCTGGGACGTGGTCGAGTACATCCTGTCGCTGCAGCGGCGGTAGCGGAACGCAGAAGCGGAAGCGCGTCGCCGACAGTCAGCGCTGGTTCCCCCGCCAGCGGCTTCGACGCGGTGGTGCCGTCGGCCGGTCGACGGGTGCGGTCGGTGATCGGCTCCTGCGATGGTGGTGGCACGGTGCTGGCGGCGGCTTCGATCGCGGTCTGAAGAGGCCGCAGCCTGGCGCGCGTGGCGTGAGGTCACCTCGGCTTGCGACCCGCCTCGAAAGGTCATCGCGCGCGGAGCTCGATCGCCGGGTTGCTTCTGGCACGTCGACCTCGTCGCCAAAGAAGACGGGCTCGAGCAGTGGACGTCGTCGATTCACACGCCGTCGACCCTCGTGG
>JBKJOI010000526.1:0-3699 GCA_046595695.1 Haliangiales bacterium
AAGCCGGCGTCGGCGCGCTGGAGCTCGGCGCGCGCCTCGGCGAAGCGGGCCAGCGCGAGCAGCGCCTCGCCGGCGAGCAGGGTGGCGGCGGCGGCGTTGCGCGCGCCGATGGGCCGCGGCAGGCTGGCCAGGCGCTCGCGCGCGGCCAGCGGCTCGCCCTCGGCCAGCTCGAGGCGGGCGAGCGAGAGCAGCGCCAGCGTCTCCTCGTCGGGGCTCTGGGCCAGGCGGGCGTCGGCGAGCGAGTGGTCCAGCTCGGCGCGCGCGCTCACCAGATCGCCGCGCTCGCCGGCGAGCCGGCCGCGCAGGTGCCCGAGGATCGCTGCCGCGGTCGGCGACAGGGAGTCGCCGCCGATGCGCGCGGCCCACTCGGCCATGGACGAGGCGTGCTCGAGCGCGCCCAGCCCCAGGTAGAGATCGCCGAGGTCGAGTGCGACCCAGGCCAGGTTGGGCCGGTGGCCGAGACGCATGAACGCCTGGATCGCCGCCTGGTAGTGGCCGAGCGCCTGCTGGTAGTCGCGGCGCCACTGCGCCAGCACGCCCAGGTTCTGCAGGCAGAAGGCGCGGTGGCGCACGTCGCCACACTCCTCGGCGGCGGCGAGCCCGGCGCGGTAGCTCGACTCGGCCTCGCCGAAGTCGCCGCGACGGATGGCGACGATGCCCAGGTTGACGAGCGCGCGCGCGGTCTCGTGCGCGACGCCGGCGCGGCGCGCGTCGGCCAGGTTGGCGGCGAAGCAGCGCGCGGCCAGATCGTGCTCGCCCTGGCCGAGGTGGACCTTGCCGATCGAGTTGCGCGCGGCGATGCGCGGCGCCAGCAGCTCGGCTGTGCCCTCGGCGATGGCGAGCGCGGCGCGGCCGTCGGCGAGCGCACGATCGTGCGAGCCGGCCAGTAAGTGCGCTTCGGCGCCGTCGGCGAGCACTCGCGCCAGACAGGCGCGGTCGCCGCGCTCGGCGGCCAGATGCTGGGCGCGCGCGAGCATCGACAGCGCGGCGGGTAGATCGCCGCGCAGGAGCTGCAGGTGGCCGACGCGGGCCAGGCACGTGGCCTCATCGGGTCGCAGCGCCAGCGCGGCCTGCGCGGCCGCGAGCGCGCGATCGTAGTCGCCGCACAGCTCGCGCAGCGTGGCGAGCCGCTCGGCGAGCAGTTCGCTGAGCTCGGGGCGTTGGGTGATCGCGAGCGCCTCGGCGTAGAGCTCGCTGGCGCGCTCGAAGGCGAAGGAGCGCTCGAGGCGATCGCCGGCGGCGATCGCGGCCTCGACGGCGGACTCGCCGGCGCCACCCGCGAGCAGGTGGTGCGCAACCTCGGCGGGATCGATGCCGTCGTGGCCGACGAGCGCGAGCGCGCGCAGCGCCTCGCCCAGCTCGCGGTGGCGGTCTCTGCGCTCGGCCTCGGGCAGCTCGGCCCGTAGCGCGTCGGCGTGGGTGATCGCGAGCTGCAGCTCGCCGAAGGCAGTGCTGCGCTCACACAGCGGGCTCTGCCCGACCTCGAGGAGGTGATCGCGCGAGACGCCCAGCCGGGCCAACAGGCGCGCGCCGGCAGGCCGGCCGAGCACGGCGAGCGTGCCGGCGAGGCGCGCGGCGCCCGGCGACAGCGCGCTCAGGCGATCCGCGAGCAGCGCGCGCGCGCCGAGCGCGGGCCGCTCGAGCAGCGCCTCGAGCGTGTGGGGCAGGCCACCCGACGCCGCGAGCAGCCGCTCGACGTTGTGGGCGCTCGAGAGGAAGGCGCGCACGCCCTCGCGATCGAGGCCGCTCAGCACCAGGTGCGTGGCCGCCATGTCGGCAGGCGGGGCGGCCTCGTCGCGCGTCGAGACCACGACCAGCCCCTGGTAGCCGCCGCCGACCCCCAGATCGGGAGGCGGCGCGAGCGTACGCAGGAGGTAATCGACGAGCGCGCGCGTGGCCTGGTCGGCCAGGTGAAGATCGTGGAGCAGGAGCACGCCGTGGGTGCGCGCGGCGGCGCCGCGTAGCAGCTCCGCGACGCGCTCGAAGAAGGCGAGCCGGCCGCGCGGACCGGGCGCGGCGCGGTCGGGCTGTGCCTGCCCGCGCAGCGCGGCGGAGACCTCGGCGGCGCTGGTGAGGATGGCGGCGTCGGCCTCGGCGTCGGCGAGCGCGGCGATCGCGGCGTCGACGATCTCGCGCACCGGCTCGTAGGGCGCGCCGCCGACGCGGCAGCGACCCTCGAGGACAGGTACGCCGGCCTGGCGCAGGCGCCGGCGCAGCTCGGCGAGCAGCGCGGTCTTGCCGAGCCCGGCCGGCGCCGAGACCAGCGCGATGTGACCGCGGCTCTCGCGCAGCGCTTGCTCGTGCAGGGCGCGCAGTCGATTCAGCTCCACTTCTCTTCCGACGCAGCTCGGTGCGACTTCCGGGAGAGATGCAGGCTCTGCCACGGACCAATTGTAAGGCAAGCTAGGTGCCAGGTCGTATGTCGTAGGGGTGCGATCGAAGATCTCGATACTGCTGAAGATTCTAGTGCGAATCGGGCGCAGCGGTGTGACGGGGTGGCGCGACTTGCGACTCTCGCGTCAGTAAATTAACGACAGTGGCCTTCGCGCAGACGGGTTTGCGCACGGTGCGCGCGTGCACGCGAACGCGCGTCGTACGCACGCGGCCGTGCGTCGTCGTGTGCACGCGACCCTACGCCTCGTGCGCGATCAGCCGCTCTTCTTCGCGGCCAGGATCGTCTCGAGCGCGTTCGCGCCCGCGCGCACCAGCTGCGCGACGTGCTCGTCGGGCACCGGCTCGAGCTCGTCGTCGCCGTAGAGCACGCCGATCACGCGATCGCGCACGCTGACCGGCACCACCAGCACGGTCTCGGGCGCCCAGCCCAGCGCGTCGATGAGGAAGTCGCGCGAGGCCGCGTCGGTGACCGGGCCGCGGAAGGGCAGCCGAGTCTGCAGGATCTCGCGAAACGTCGACGGCCGGTCGAGCTTGAGCACGGCCCGGCGCAGCTCGTCGGGATGCAGCCCGCCGCCGTGACCCAGCCAGCCGGCCAGCTCGCCCTTGCGCGCCACGAAGAAGGCCGCGCGCTTGAACAGCCGGCCCAGGTAACCGACCATCGCGATCGAGACCGCGTCGCGATCCTGGGCGAAGCGCAGCGCCTCGAGCGCGGTGGTCAGCGCGGAGTCGGCGTTCACCGTGGGTGCCTTGAACGACGGGGGCGGCTCGGTGCGGAGCATCGGCCCGGTGGTGTCGAACGGCACCGGCGCGGGCAGCGGCGTGTCGCCGCCGAAGTCGTCCTCGACGATGAGCGCAGGGCGCTTCTTGCGCAGCACCAGTGGCGCGCCCTGATCGAGCGGCGGCGGGGCGGCGGCCGCGGCGGCCGCGGCGGCCACGTGGGCCATGTGCGCCGGCATGCCGGGGGCGCTGGGCGTGGGAATCGTCGGGGACGTGACCCGCGGGGCGGGCGCCGGCCCGGGTGGCGGTCCGCTGAGCGTCGGCGCGCGCGGCGGCCGCGGCGGCGGCCGCGGCTCGGGCGCGGCCGACATCGCCGGCTCGTCGTCGAAGCTCACGATGACCTTCGGCTCGTCCATCATCTGCCGATCGGTCTGCCGTTCGCGCGGGCGCGGCCGGTCGACGACCATGGCTGCACCCGAGGGTGTGTCGGTCACCTGCATCGGCGCGTCGGGGGGTGGGGCCGCGATCGGCAGCGATGCCGAAGGCGCGGCCGCGGGCGGCGGCCTGACCGCGGGAATCTCCTCCGAC
>JBKJOI010000680.1:0-6347 GCA_046595695.1 Haliangiales bacterium
CGCCGAGCGCCCGGTGCACCTCGACGAGCATGGCCAGCCGCGCATGGTCGAGCGGCGCCTCGAGGTCGAGACCGACTACGACGGCTGGCGCCTCGACCTGTACCTCAAGCGGCGCATCCCGCGGCTATCGCGCAACCGCATCCAGACCATCATCCGCGATCAGCTCACCGGCCCGGGCGGCCGGGCCATGAAGTCGAGCTCTCCGGTGCGCGCGGGCGACGTCTATGTGCTGCGCCGCCCCGCGCGCTCCGAGCCGCCCTGCCCACGCAGCTTCGATGTGCTCCACAGCGACCCCGACTTCGTGGTGATCGACAAGCCCGCCGGACTGCCGGTCCACGCGTCGGCGCGCTACTACTTCGGCACGCTGACCCGCCTGCTCGACGAGCGCTTCCCCGGCGAGGGCATGCAGATCGCCCACCGGCTGGACCGCGAGACCTCGGGCTGCCTGGTGGTGGCGCGCGGCAAGGTCGCGGCCGCGGCCCTAAAGGGCGCGTTCGAGAAGCGCCGGGTCTCCAAGGTCTACCAGGCGCTCGTGCACGGCGTGCCCGAGTGGCCCGACGGGTATGTGATTGACCTGCCGCTGGCGCTCGCGCCGCGCGAGCGGTCCACGCTGGGCATCCGGATGGAGGGCGCGACCGGGCGGCCGGGCGCACTACCGGCGCAGACGCGAACGCGGATCCTGCGGCGGTTCGAGGGCGGCGCCCTGGTCGAGTGCCGCCCCATCACCGGCCGGCAGCACCAGATCCGAGCGCACCTGGCGGCGGTCGGGCACGCGATCATCGGCGACAAGCTCTACGGGCACGGCGACGACGCGTTCCGGCGCTACTGCCAGCATGCTGAAACCATTAAGATTTCGGACGTGGAGGCGGAGTTTGGCCTGGCCCGGCAAGCGCTCCACGCGGCGGGCATCACCTTCCCGCACCCGGTCACGACCGCGCCGGTGACGGTAGAAAGTCCCTTGGCAGCGGACATGAAGCGCTATATAGATGAGAGGTCGTAATTGGTCAGACCACTTCAGCCCGGCATCTCGGGCTAGAGTCGCAAGCGAAGTCTCGGAGGACACCATGGCGTTCGATATCAAGGCGATGATGGAGAAGTACCGCGAGGACCACCAGAACCCGGTCAACCGGGTGCTCCATACGTTGGGCATCCCGATGATCGTCGCGGCGCTGCCGCTCATGGTGATCGCGCCGCCGATCGGCATCGGGATGTTCGTGCTCGGCTGGATCTTGCAGTTCGTCGGCCACGCCTTCGAGGGCAAGATGCCGAGCTTCTTCTCCGACCCGAAGTACCTGCTCATCGGGCCGATGTGGTTCATGAAGAAGATCACCGGCCGCGGCGGCAGCACCGGCCCCACCCCCAACGCCGCGTAGTCCCCACGCCGCCTCGCCTCGCCTCGCCTCGCTACTCGTACTGGATCGCGAACGGCAGCCGCGCTTGCGGCACGTCCGGATTGACCAGCAGCGATCCCGGCAACATCCGCAGCATGTCACCCAGGAGCGGAAGGTCCGTGAGGGTCGGGGTGCCGGCGCCCAGGTGCACGCTCCCGCCCGCGATGCGCAGCACCTGGCCGAGCCAGCTCGCCCGCTCGATCGGCAGGGTCACGATCTCGACGCGGTCGTCGTCGCGTAAACCCGCGCGCTTCTTGGCCTCGACGATCGCGTCGACCACGCCGCCCATCCGGTCGACGAGCCCCTTGTCCATCGCCTGCGCACCCGTCCATACGCGGCCGCGCGCGACCGCGTCGACCGCCTCGGTCTTCATGCGCCGGCCCTTGGCGACCGCGGAGACGAAGCGGCCGTAGTAGTAGCGCAGCTTGTCCTTGATGGTCTTGCGCTCCTCCTCGGTGTAGGGGCGATAGAAGCTCTCCTGGTCGGCGTGCTTGCCGCGCGTGGTTACGACCCAGGTGAGCCCCAGCTTGGACAGCAGTCCGGACACGTCGATCTTGCCGGTGAAGATGCCGATCGAGCCGGTGATGGTGCCCGGCTGCGCGTAGATCAGCTCGCCGTAGGCAGCCGCGAAGTAGCCGCCCGACGCGGCGACGTCGCCCATCGAGACGATCATCGGCTTCACGCCGCGCGTGGCCTCGATCTCGCGCGCCATGTACTCCGAGGCCAGCGCGCTGCCGCCAGGTGAATCGACGCGCAGGACGATCGCCACGATCGTCGGGTCGGAGCGCGCCGCGGCGATGGCGTTCGCGATGGTCTCGCCGCCGACCAGCTTCTGGCCCAGGAACGGCACCGTGCGCGACTCGCCATCGATGATGTCACCGTCGATGTAGATCACCGCCAGGCGCGGGTAGTCCCAGCGCACCGGGCGCGCCGCCTCGGGTCCGGTGGAGAGCGGCCAGAGCCGTCCGCCGAGCGCCTCGGCGATCGCGGCCTCAGCGTCCTCGGGCTCGACCACGGCGTCGACCAGCCCGGCCTTGCCGGCCTCGGCGGCGGTGTAGGGCCCGTCGTCGATCATCTTCTTCACGTCGGCGGACGAGCGGCCACGGTCGGCGGCGATGTCGGCGGCGACCCGGTCGAAGGTGTCGTCGAAGAGCGAGTCGCGCACCATCTTGGCCTCCTCCGACGGGCCCTCCTGGGTGAACGCCTCGGGCGCGCTCTTGAACTCCTCGATCTTCTCGAACTGCGCCTGCACGCCCAGCTTGTCGAACATGCCCTTGTAGTAGAGCGTCAGGCCGATGAGACCCTGCACGCGCAGACCGCCACCCGCATCGAGCAGGATCTTGTCGGCGGCCGCGGCGACGTAGTAGTCGCGCGTGGTGCCCGCGGTCATCAGCGCGACGACCTTCTTTCCGCGCTTGCGCAGGCGGTGGAAGGCGTCGCGCAGATCCTGGGCGCTCGCCCAGCCGACCTGCAGCTGGTCGATCTTGACCAGCACAGCCTTGCAGTCGGGGTCGCGCTCCATCCGCCGCATCGCGAGCAGGATCGAGGTGAGCTGCGGCTGCGTGGGCGTGCCGGTCAGCTCGACGCGCTCCATGTGCGCGCCGTCGTTGATGATCGTGGGCAGCCGCTCGCCCGACCAGCGCACGATCGCGGTCGCGCCGTAGAGCGAGGTCCCGCCGCCCGCGCCGCGGCCTCCGGTGCCGTAGAGCGCCGCGCCGGCGCCGCCGAAGCTGACCTCGAGGCCGAGCGAGGCGCGCACGGCGTAGCGCTGGCTGCTGGCGCCGGCGTCGAAGGCGCCGTTCTCGAGCTCGAAGCGCGACAGCGCCGCGATCTCGCCGCGCAGGTACAGGCCGTCCGTCAGCCGGACACCCACGCGCAGGGTCGGATCGACGTCGAGGCGTCGCTCACCGAGCGTGGCGCCGAGGCCGAGCTCGAGGCGATCCGTGCCGAACGGGCGCGAGACCAGCTCGAGCTGGTAGCGGCGCTGCACCGGCACGCCGGCGACGACGGGAGTGGTGACGTCGTGGACGACCGCGCCGACCGCCCAGTACGCGCCGGCGCGTGCCGCGAAGCCGAGGTCGAGCGAGTCGACGCCGTCGAGCACACCGCCGCCGTCGTCGGTGAAGTGGCGCCAGGCGGCGCCGAAGGACACGCCCTCGGAGTAGCGGTACGCGGCAGCGAGCGAGAGCCGCACCGGCTCGCCGGGGTCGGGAGCGAGCGCGATGCGGGGTGGGAGCAGCTGCTCGACCGAGGCGCCGAAGCCGAGCCTGGGCAGGAACGGGAGCGCGACCGGGGCCGCGGCGTAGAAGCCGAGCCCGGCGCCTGGGCCCTGCGCGTCGTCCTCGGACAGCCCCGAGAAGGCAAGCTCCAGGTGGTAGGCGCCCAGGAAGGTCAGGCCGGCCGGGTTCTGCGACACCGCCAGGGCGTCGTGGTCGCCGGCGATCGAGGTGCCCGGCAGCGCCATACCGCTGGTCGGCTCCTCGGCGAAGCGCCGCTCGTCGGCGGATGTGCTGGCGGGGCGAGCCGCGAGCGCGGCCGCAAGGGCGAGCGAGACGAGGACAGCGGTGCGGCCGGGGCGTGCGCGCGAAGTAGTCGGCATGTGGGGGTTCCAACCATTATAATGGGCGCGTGCCCTCCGAGGAGCTACTCCGGCGTCACCCGCTGTTCGTGCGCCTCGACTCGGAGCAGCTGGTGCGCTTCGCGCGCGCCGGTGAGCTCGAGGCGTTCAAGACCGGCGAGGAGGTCGTCGTCGAGGGCACCCTCGGCGACGCGCTGTACCTGATCCTCACCGGCTCGTGCGAGGTCCACAAGGGCGGGCGCGTGCTCGCGACGCTCTACCCGGGCGAGTTCTTCGGCGAGATGTCGCTGGTCGAGCCGGCGGCCCGCTCGGCCACGGTGCTGGCGGCCGAGTCGTCGCAGCTGTTCCGCCTGCCCCACTTCGTGCTGCAGAACCTGCTCGAGGAGGACGCGCTCGCCTTCACGCAGGTGCTGGTCGCGATCGTGCGCGTGCTGTCCGAGCGACTGCGCCAGACCAACTCGAAGCTCGGCTCGGTCGGGCAGCTCGCCGACTGGCTCGCCGGCTCACTCGTCTGACGGGCCGGGCGCGCCGCCCGCCGCGGCGCGATCTCTCGGCACGTCCTGGGCGAGGTACTGCGCGACGCGCCGGACCAGCGCGGCGGTGAGCGCGGTGCGGTTGGCGCCCAGCTCCTGGGCCTCGCCGTCGGCGATGGCGTCGGCGACGCGCTCGAGGGTCAGCAGCAGCAGCACGCGCTCCTCGACCGGCGGACTCCGGCGGCTGCCCAGCTGGCCCATGAGCGCGACCTGGGCGCGCCGCTGCTTGCGGAAGAAGCGGCGCACCTCGTCGTCGGTGGCCAGGAGCGCGCGCAGGGACGCGCGGAAGCCGCGCCAGTCGCGGTGGTGGGCGAGCACGAGCTTGACCACCTGCGCGGCGTCGAGCTTGCCGGCGCGCGCGCGCGCGCCGAGCGCGTCCCACTCGGTGCGCACCCAGCGCTCGTAGACCGCGAGGAAGATCGCGCGCTTGTCGGCGAAGTGCCGGTAGAAGCTGCCGGGCGAGTAGCCGGCCGCGTATGCGATCGCGTTCGAGTCGGTGGCGTGGTAGCCGACCTGGTTGAACAGGTGGGCGGCGGCGGTGATCAGGGTCTCGCGGGTAACCTCGGGGGCGCCGCGGCGGGCGGCACGGGCTGGCGCGGGCAAGCGCTTCATGTTAATGATACTGATATCAGCATGACTGATACACCGCAACCGCGCATCTCCCTGCCTGCGGTCGGCACCGCGGCAGCGCTCGCGCTGCTCGCGCAGATCGCGATCACGCTCGCCACCGGCGTGGCGCAGGAGCCGCTCGAGCGGGTCCTCGCACCCGACGCCTACCACGCGCTCTTGCTCGCGCACCCGGCAGCGCTGCGCGCGGTGTTCACGATCGACGGCGTCTTCCTGGTGCTCTACACCACATTCTTCCTGCTGATCGCGCGCGCCCTCGCCCGCCCGGGCGGCACCGCCGCGGCGCTCGCCGGGATCGCCGCGGCCGCCATGCTCGGCACCGCGATCCTCGACATCGTCGAGAACCAGCACATCCTCGGCCTGCTCGCCGCCGCCGAGCTCGGCCGCGCGCCGGACGCCGACGCGATCGCCTGGCAGGCGACCGCCAGCCAGGTGAAGTTCCACCTGAGCTACTTCGCGGTCTTCCTGTTCGGCCTCCTCCTGCCGCGGCGCACCGGGCTCGAGCGGCTGATCGCCGGGTCGTGCGTGCTCGTGCAGCTACCGCTGGGCCTGCTCACCTTCGTGGCGCCGCCGCCTTGGCAGGACGTGCTGGTGGCGGCGCGCTGGGGCTTCTACCTGGTCGGCTTCGTCGCGCTCGCGCGCGTGCGCACCCAGACCACGTAGATGACGGTCACCAGCGCCACGAACACGAGCCAGACGGCCGGCGCGGGGACCTTGCCGATGCCCGGGATGGTCGTCGCGTTGAGCAGCGGGCTGGTCATCGCGAAGTACAGCATCCACACGGCCGCGGTCACGAACAGCAGCGCCGCCGCGACCGCCACCACGCCCGGCCGGGCCGCGGCCCAGCGCTGATCAAACTGCATGCGGACCACGCCGAGCGCGGTCATGGCCGCCATGAGCGTCAAGATCGCGCCGACGGTGCCGAGGATGCCGATGAAGCTCTGCGTCCACACGCAGAAGAGCGCGACCGCGCCCTGCAGGAGCAGCGCCCCCAGGGGCGGCTTGCCGTCCTTTCCGGCGAGCGCGCGCGGCAGGTAGCCGTCCTTGGCCATCGCCGCGTACACGCGCGGCCCGATCATGGTCATGGCGCTGGTCGCCGAGACGAGCGCGATGATCATGAACACGCTCATGATCTTGGCGCCGTTCGCGCCGATCAGGTCGCGCATGAGCACGTGGCCCAGGGTTATCTTGTCGCGATCGCCGCCGATCCAGGCGCCG
>JBKJOI010000700.1:0-6736 GCA_046595695.1 Haliangiales bacterium
GGGCGGCAAGGCCGCGCTCGCCCTTGGGATCGTAGGTGGCGCGCGCCACCTCGTGCTGGCGCAGCATCATGGCCAGCACGGTGCCGGGTGCCTGGATGAACGGCTCGGCCTGGAACAGATGGTAGTTTTTCACGCCCGCGTCCTCGGGCGGCTTGCCGTGCACCTTCTTGCCCGGGTTGCCGGTGATGACGCGGACCTTCTCGCCCGGGCCGATGCTGAAGCCGGGGTCGAGCGTGCCCGCCATCTTGAGGCGGCCGCCGCCGCGCGCCGTGCCCATGGCGCAGCCCGCGGTCGAGAACGCGGCGTCGCCGGTGTTCTCGATGATGAACCATTCTTCGTTGAGCAGGCCGTTCTTGCCTGCCGCGTGGATTTCTCGAATCTCGATCGCCATCTCTACTTCAATCCTTCCCAGGTGCGTTCCGGCGGTGACGCCTGCTCGACCGGCAGGCTCGCGTCCTTCCAGCCCACGACGACCGACGAGCCGGTCATGTCGCGCTCGCCCTCGTAGCCGCCGCGCATGTCGACGACCGACTGCCAGCCGGCGGCCGCGAGCAACTCGGCGGCGCGCAGCGAGCGGCCGGCGGTCTTGCAGCCGACCACGACCTTGGCGTCCTTCGGGAAGTGCTTCTCGAAGACGGTCTGGAAGTCGGGGTTCGGGCTCATGCCGCGGCCGGGCAGGAAGTGCATGAGCGGGATGTTGAACGCGCCGGTCGGATGGCCGGCCTCGAACTCGGGCACCGAGCGGACGTCGACGTACGTCCAACCCTGCTGCTGGAGCTCGAGCGCCTCTTTGGGCATCACTCGCTTGACTGACATGCGCGTGAATGTAGGCGATAATCGCCGTCCATGGCAAACCGGGTACTGCGGGTCGTCGCGGCGGTGATCGAACGCGACGGAAAGTACCTGATCACGCAGCGTCGGGACGAGGCGGTGCTCGCGGGGCTCTGGGAGTTTCCCGGCGGCAAGGTCGAGGCGAACGAGACCGACGAGGCCGCGCTCTACCGCGAGGTGCTGGGCCGCGTGGGCGTCGAGATCGAGGTCGGCGACCGCGTCGCGCAGCGCGAGCACGCGTACGACGGCTACGACGTGCACCTGTCGATGTTCGCCTGCAAGTTGCCGCCCGAGGCCGTGCCGCACGCGCTCAGCGTCAAGGAGGTTCGCTGGGTCGGCTCGGCCGAGTTCACCGAGTACACCTTTCCGCCCGCTGACCAGGCGACGATGGACCAGCTCCTGGGCGTCAAGCGCTGGCCGTAGTGTTGCAAGTTACAGGTGCTGAGCCCTCGGAAGGACTCGACCTATGACGATTCGCATAGTTAGGTACGCACCAACGTGGCCGAGCAGCCTCACCCTGAGGTCGCTGGCCCTGGGTCTACTGTTACCCGGCCTGCTCGCCTGCACCGGCTCGATCCTGGGTGCCGGCCTCGACGGCGACGGCGACGGCGACGGCGGCCCGAGCGGCGGGGCCGACGCCACGCCTGCGCCCGCGCCCGGCCCCGGTGAGACGGTGTTCGCGCTCGACACCCTGCACGAGGTCACGCTCACCGTCGAGCCGCAGTACCTGGATCAGCTCGAGAACGACCGCGAGAACCGCGTGCCCTGCACGATCTCGTACGACGGCATCGTCGTCGCGAACGCGGGCATCCGGCAGAAGGGCGGCATCGGCTCGGTGTCGAACCTGGCCGAGAAGCCGGGGTTCTCGATCAAGCTCGACGAGACCGTGAACGGGCAGAAGCTCGACGGCCTGAAGAAGCTCCTGCTCAACAACGCCATCCAGGACCCCTCGTTCCTGAACGAGCACGTCGGCTACGAGCTCTACCGGCGCGCGGGCATCCCCGCGCCGCGCACGGCGCACGCGGTGGTCAGCCTGAACGGCTTCACCTACGGCATCTACGTGGTCGCCGAGGCCGTCGACGGCGACTTCCTGGCGCGCGAGCTCGACGGGCGCAACGACGGCAATCTCTACGAGGGCCCGTGCTGCGCCGACTTCGTCGACGATCCGGACGGCGTCGAGCTCAAGGACGAGCTCGAGGACATGCGCTCACGCGCGGACCTCGAGAGCTTCGCGCAGCTCGTGCGCGATACGCCCGACCAGCAGCTCGAGGCCGCGGTGAACGCGCGCCTCGATCTCGAGGGCATGATCCGCGGCTTCGCCATCGACTCGATCGTGGACCACTGGGACGGCTACGCCCACAATACGAACAACTACTACCTGTACAACGACCCCGGCGACGGCCGCTTCCTCATGATGCCGCACGGCATGGACCAGCTCTTCCAGGACCCCAATCGGGACGTCCTTGGTGGCGCCAAGGGCCGGCTCGCCCAGCGGGTCAGGCAGGTCCCGGCGCTCGACGCGCGCTACACCGCCGCGATCGCCTGGGTGCTCGCCAACGCGTGGGACGTCGCGGCGCTGCAGGCTCGCCTCGACCGGGCGGCGGCGGTGGTGCGCTCGAGCACGCACACCGACGAGCGCATGCTGGGCGACCTGCGCAGCTTCGACGACACCTTCGACGCGGCGCGCTCGATCATCGCGACGCGCAAGGCGCAGCTGTCGGCGCCGTAGCGCGCGCCTGCGTCGCGCCTCGGATCAGAACGCGCGGCCCTGCACGCCGTCCACGGGCAAGGTCGCGCCCGAGATCCACGAGGCGCGCGGCGAGAGCAGGAAGGCCACCGCGTTCGCGACCTCCTCGGGCGCACCGAAGCGCCCGAACGGCAGCTCGCGGCGCACGAAGTCGGCCAGGCCCTCCGGGTCGGCCTGCTGCCGGCGCTCCCAGCCCCCGCCGGGGAAGAAGATCGAGCCCGGCGCGACGGTGTTGACGCGGATGTTGTCCTTGGCGAGATCACGCGCCATGGCCTTGCCCAGGCTGATCTCGGCGGCCTTCGCCACGTTGTACGAGGGTCCCCCGCCGGCCTCGCGGCCCCAGATGGACGCGATGGTCACGATCGCGCCGCCGCCGCCCGCGCGCAGCTCGGGGACGACCGCCTGCGACAGGCGCAGCGCGGTGAAGAAGTTCTTCTCCAGCACGTCGCGGAAGTCGTGCTCGTCGGCGGCATCGAAGTGGCGCGCGGCCGAGCCGCCGACGTTGTTGACCAGCCCCCAGATCGAGGCGCGCGCGGGGTCAGCCGCGGCCGCGGCCCGCGCGCACGCGAGCAGCGCCTGGGCGCCCTCTGGCGTGACCACGTCGGCGACGACGCCGGCGTGCGGCCCGGGCCCGGCGGCGGCGAGCGCGACGAGCGCGCCGTCCACGCCGTCCTGGCTGCGCGAGCAGGTGACCACCCGCGCACCCTCGGCGGCGAGCCCCAGCCCGATGGCACGCCCGATGCCGCGCGTCCCACCCGTGACGATGACCACTCTTCCTGCGAGCCCGAGATCCATGGTGGCGCGACTCTATCAAAGCGGTGCTAAGGTGGTGACGTGACTCGCCCGGACGTCACCTGGCTCGACGGCGGCAGGGCCGTCGACGCGAACGACGTCGGTGAGCGAGCGCTCACATTGGCGCGCCTGCGCACGGCGTCGCTGCCCGCGCTGCGCGCGTTCGTGCTCGGCCGCGCCATCTTCGAGCAGACGACGCAGCCGCTGCGCGGCGACGCGGGCGCCATGATGCACCTGCCCCAGGACGCCGCCGACATGGTGCTGCGCGCGCTGCGGCAGCTGGGCGGCCCGGTGGCCGTGCGGCGCTCGGCGCTCCCCCATGTGCCGCACGACGCGCTCGACGCTCAGGGCGAGGCGTACCTGCACATCATGCATCCGACCGACGTCATCGAGGCGGTGCGCCGGCTGTGGACGCTCGCGTTGCGCGCGCGCCGGCCGGCCGCCGTGATCGTGCAGCGCTTCGTGATTCCCGACGTGAGCGCGCGCGTGCACGAGGAGGGCACCGACGTGCTGGTTGTCGAGTCCACCTACGGCGTCGGCGATCTGCTCGCGAGCAACCTCGTGGTCCCCGACCGCCACCGGGTGTCGCGCGCGGGCACCGCGATCATGACCCGCACGATCGGCCGCAAGTCGCAGATGACCATCCCACGCACCGACGGTGGCGTGATCCGCGTCCCGGTGCCGGTGGCGTCGTCGCGCGAGCTCGCGCTCGAAGACCGCGTGGTCGTCCAGCTGGCCGAGCTGTGGCGCGACGTCGAGGCCTCGCTGGGGCCGATCGCGCGCCTGTCGGCGTCCCTGGCGGGCGACAAGCTGGCCATCACCAGCGTGATCTCGCGCACCGGCACCACCGACGATCTCATGCTCGGTTGAGGGGCGGCGCGACGCATGACTGAAACCAGCGTCTCGAACCGAACGACCACCCCCGCCGGGCTCGAACTCGTCGACATCGGCGTGAACCTAGCGCACCGGCGCTTCGATGCCGACCGCGACGCGGTGATCGCGCGCGCGCACGCCGAGGGCGTCCGGCGCCTGGTCATCACCGGGACGAGCGCGGCGGCGAGCCGCGCCGCCCTCGCGCTGGCGCGGACGCGGCCGGGGACGCTGTTCGCGACCGCCGGGATCCATCCGCACGACGCGAAGCACGCCACGCGCGACGCGCTAGCCGAGCTCGCCGAGCTGGCGCGCGCGCCCGAGGTGCGCGCCGTCGGCGAGTGCGGCCTCGACTTCGATCGCGACTTCTCGCCCCGGCCCGATCAGGAGGCGGCGTTCGAGGCGCAGCTCGAGCTGGCGGCGAGCACCGGCCTGCCGGTCTTCCTGCACGAGCGGGCCGCGCACGCGCGCTTCGTCGCGATCCTGGCGCAGGCGCGCCCCCGCCTGCGCGCGGCCGTGGTCCACTGCTTCACCGGCACGGCCGCCGAGCTCGACGCGTACCTCGCGCTCGACGTGCACATCGGCATCACCGGCTGGATCTGCGACGAGCGGCGCGGCCTCGGCCTGCGCGAGCTGATCGCGCGCATCCCCGCCAACCGGCTCATGATCGAGACCGACGCGCCGTTCCTGACGCCGCACGACGCGCGCCCCCGGCCGAAGGGTGGGCGCAACGAGCCGGCGCTCCTGCGAAACGTGCTCGCGGCGGTCGCGCGCGCCGCGGGCCGGCCCGAGCCGCAGGTGGCCGCGGAGACCACGCGCACCGCCGTGGACTTCTTCGAGCTGCCCGGCTGAGCTCCCGATGCCCCGGCGAGCCCGCGCGTCCTTCGACCCGCCCCAGCTGCACTCAATCCTTGTGGTCGTCGTCGTCCCGCCGCGGACGTGGGTCGGCGCCCGCGTCCGCCTGCTGGTTGCGGCGCGTCACCGGCCGATCCTCGCCGGCGTGCTCGGCCCGGGCCTCGTGCGTCTCGTCGTGGGCCTTCTCGCTGGCCTTCCTCACGCTCTCCCTGGCCGCGTTCTCCTTGGCGCTCGCCTGGTTGAGGCTGCGCGCCTGGCCGCCTTTCTTCCCGGCCTGCGAGGCGAGGCCCTTGTCCTGCGAGAAGCTGCGCTTCTCGGGCGGCACGCTCTGCCCCCCCTTGCGACCGGCCTGCGCGGCCAGGTGGGGGTCCTGCGAGAAGCTGCGCTTCGCGGCGGGGACGCTCTCGCCGCCTTTGCGCGAGATCGCGCGGCGTTTCTGTTCGTCCATCGATGCGAAGCCTCGGTCGGACTTCCCACCGCCTTCGTTCTGCTTGTCCGGCATCGCTCGGCTCCTTCCTTGGTGGCAACGCTCTGGTTGCTCACACCAACGTGGCGCCACGGCCTCGACCAGGCCATCGGGATCGGTACGTATTTTCACCACCGGCTTGCCGCCGACGCCGGCTGCGCCCAAGATCTCTGCGGCCCATGATGACCCGCATCCGCCTGGTGATCGTCGATGACCACGAGCTCTTTCGCGAGGGTCTGCGCGAGCTTCTGGCGCACGCCGACGATCTCGAGGTCGTCGCCATGGGTGCAAGCGTCCGCGATGCGATCCGTCTCGTCGAGCGGCACCATCCCGACGTGCTGCTGCTCGACATCGGCCTCGAGGAGTCGAGCGGCCTCTCCGCGCTGCCCGAGCTGCGTCGGATGGACCGCACGCTGCGCGTGTTGATGCTGACGATGCACAGCGCGCACGACTACGTCGTCGAGGCGTTCGACGGCGGCGCCTTGGGCTATGCCGTGAAGGATCAGCCGATCAGTGAGCTGCTGACGGCGATCCGGACCGTGGCCGGCGGCCGACGCTATCTGGCGCCGCGCGTGGAGCGCGCGCTGTCCGCCGCGCCCTACGCCGAGGATCCCAGGCCGATGACCGCGCTGTCACCGCGCGAGCTCGAGATCTTCGACCTCGCGGTGCGCGGCTTCTCGAGCGACGCCATCGCGCACACCCTGTGCATCAGCGTGAAGACGGTGCAGACGCACCGCACGCACATCAACCGCAAGCTGGGCGTGCACTCCTCGGCCGAGCTGGTGCGCTACGCGGCAAGGCACGGCCTGCTGCTGAATTAGCTCAGGCGGTCACGCCGGAGCCGGACGGTGGATGCCGCGGCCAGCGCGAGGAGAACGTGGTGCCGTCGTGGGCCGTGGAGCGCGCCGAAATAGTGCCGCCGTGGGCGCGGATGATCTCGCTGACGATGTAGAGCCCCAGGCCGAGGCCATCGCTCTTGCCGTGGTTGGTGCCGCGCCGGAACGGCTCGAAGACGAGCGCCACGTCCTCGGCGGGAATGGGCTGGCCGTGGTTCTGGACCTCGAGGACGACGGCGTCGCCGTCGGCGCGCGACATGACGGACACCGGGCCGGCGCCGTGCACGATCGCGTTGCTGACCAGGTTGGACAGCGACTGCGCGAGCCGGTCGCGATCCC
>JBKJOI010000865.1:0-12402 GCA_046595695.1 Haliangiales bacterium
GGAGAAGCCGCGGAAGTCCTTCATGATGTCGGCGAGCAGCTCGCGGCTGCGCGGAGCCGGCGCGTTCAGCACCGCGGTGCGCGCGGCGTCGCGCAGGCGGCGCAGCCCGAAGACGCGCCCGGCCGCGTCGGGTTGCTCGACCACGCCGTCGCTGAAGAAGAGCAGTCGATCGCCGAGCTCGAGGCGCGTCGTGCGCGCCGCGTGGGTGGCGGCGGCGCCGCGCGCGAGCCCGAGCGGTCCGCCCGAGGGCGCGAGCGACTCGACGACCACGCCGTCGCGCAGGATCCAGGGCGACGGATGCCCCGCGTTGACGAAGCGGATCTGGCGTCCGTGGAGATCGAGCACCGCGAGCACGCAGGTCGAGGTCAGCGTGCCGTTCGACAGCTCCTCGACCAGCTTGGCCAGCCGCGCGAGCACGCGCTCGGGGTCGGTGAGCAGGAGCTTCGATGCGATCACGCGCAGCGCGCCCGAGATCGCCGCGGCCACGTACGCCGAGGCCGGGTCGTGCCCGGCCACGTCGCCGACCGCGATCAGCACGCGCCCCTCCGAGAGCTTGCGCACCACGTACCAGTCGCCGCCACAGCGGCCGCGCGCGGCGCTGACGCCAGCGATGTCCACGCCGTCGAGCGCGTAGCGGTACGACGACGGCGCCAGGTGCTGCAGGACGCGCCGGATGCCCTCTTCTTCCTCGCGCAGGCGACGCAGGCCGCTGCGCAGCGATTGCATCTCCTCGGCCTGCGTGCCCGCGACCGCCTCGAGCGCGGCGAGCACGTCGGAGCGGCCGGTCAGGAGCGTGTCGCCCACGTGCGCGGCGGAGGCCTGCAGGAGGCGCCGCAGCACCGCACGCAGGCGCGACTCGCGCCGCAGCACCGCCCATGCCACCAGGATCACGGCAACTGCGGTCAGCGCGATGACCACCTCCGCGAGCGGCAGCACCTCGCCGCGTGCACCGAGGAAGGCGAGCACCACGGCCGGTGTCGCGGCCACCGTCAGCTCGGCGAGCGCCATCCAGCGCGAACTCCCCAGCGCCCGTGGGGAGACCCGTCCGGTGCTTTCGGGCGCGGCCACGAGACCGGTGCTCTCCAGGGCATCGAGTCGAGACGACGGCGCGGCGTGCATCATGGTTGAGCCCGAGCGTTGCCATTCCCGTGCCACGTCGGACGCAGATTCGCAGAAACAAACGTATCGAAACACCCATGAGTAACTGCTGAGCTATTCACTCCCGTGTGAGTTGCGAGAGGCTTCTCGCGGTCCGATGGACCGAGGCGCCGAGTCCTCAAGTGGCTGCTTCTTGGGGCGGCGAGTCCACAGCTGCGGGCTCCGTGGCACCACCACCGCCGCGGCCTCCGTGGCCGCGCGCCACAGATGGAGCGCCGCATAGCCGCGCCAGGGTCGCCAGACGTTGGCGCGGACCTCCAGCGCGCGGCTCGTGAGTGGCTCGCCGCCCGCTGCCGCCATCCGGCGCAGCACCAGGTCACCGGTCGGGAAGGCATCAGGGGCCTCGAGCGTGCGCAGCGCGACGTACTGCGCCGTCCACGCGCCGAAGCCGGGCAACGCCGCGAGCGACGCGGTCACCTCGTCCGCTGACGCGCGCAGCTCCAGCGCGCCGTCCACGACCGCGCGGGCGAGCGTGTGGAGCGCCGCGACGCGCGCGCGCGTGAGGCCGAGCCCGCCGAGGTCAGCGACCGTCAGCGCCGCCGCCGTGGGAAAGAGCCGGGTGAGCCCATCGCCGCCGCCCGCGATCGGTTGGCCGGCGCGCTCGACCAGGCGCGCGGCGAGCGTGCGCGCCGCCGCGACGCTGACCTGCTGGCCCAGCACCGCGCGCACCACGCACTCGAAGGGATCCCAGGCGCCCGGGATGCGCAGCCCCGGCCGCCGCGCCACCAGCGGCGCGAGCATCGGGTCGGCCGCGAACGCGAGCGCGAGGCCCGCCGGGTCGCAGGCGAGATCGAAGACGCGCCGCGCCGTGGACGCGAGCTGGTAGAGCGCCGCCGGCGCCGCGCCGCGCACGCGCAGCTCGAGCGCGTCCTGGTCTGCGAGGGCGCGCACGCACACGAGCGCCGGCCCGCCGGCGGTGGCCACGGTGCGCGCGTAGCCGCGCGCGTCGACACGCTCGACCCCGGGGACGGCGCGCGTGGCCAGGAAGCCTGCCACTTGGGCCCAGTCGTAGGGTGGGCGGAACGCGAGGCGGAGGACGACCTCGTCGCGGTGGGCGTCGGCGCCCGCGTCGCCGCCCGCGCCACGACCCGAGGCGGCGAGCTTGCCGCGGCGCCCGCGCAGCTCGCGCGGTGCCCGCTGGTACACGCGCTGGAAGGTCTCGTTGAAGCGGCGCACGCTGCCGTAGCCGGCCGCGAGGGCGATCTCCGTCATGGGCAGCGTCGTCTCGTCGAGGAGGCGCTTGGCGAAGTGCAGCCGCCGGGTCTGCGCCACCGTGATCGGCGACGCGCCCACGTGCTGCAGGAACAGCCGGTGCAGGTGGCGCGGGCCCAGGCCCAGCCGGGCGGCCAGCGCCGCGACCGAGCCGGCGTCGAGCGCGCCCTCGTGGATCAGGCGCAGCGCTCGCTGCACCACCGTCGACGTGCCCTGCCAGGCCGGCGTCCCCGGCGCGGCCTCGGGCCGGCAGCGCAGGCACGGGCGGAAGCCGGCCTCGGCGGCGGCGGCCGCGCTCGCGTAGTAGCGCACATTCGCCGCCCTCGGGCTCGGCGCCGGGCAGATGGGCCGGCAGTAGATCCGCGTCGAGGTCACCGCGATGAAGAACTTCCCGTCGAAGCTCGGGTCGCGGCTCGTGCGCGCCCGCTCCAGCGCGTCGCGATCGAGCCCGTGCAGGTCCTCCATGGCGAGCACCGTAGCAAGGACGGCGCGCGCGACTGGCGATTTTCGGACCTGGACCGTGCCGCACGTGCAGAGCGTGCGTCCCGTGCGTGCACGGGTGCGACGCGTGCCGCGCGTCACGCTCGCCGGTCCTTGCGCGCGCCCTCCGTCCGCCCCACCTTCTCGGCCATGTCATGGATCGTGCGCAGCCTCGAGCGGCTCTTCGAGGCGCCGCAGGAGATCGAGGAGCAGGACCGCCAGCGCCGGCAGGACCTGCAGCCGACACGCAAGCCAGAGGGCGCCCCGCCGATCTTCCGCTGCCGCGTGTGCGCGCTCGAGTCGCCCGAGCGCGCCTACTGTCCGACCTGCCTCGCCGACACGATGGAGCCGATCAAGGCGCCCTGAGCGCGGTGAAGGTCCCCTTCACATAGCGCCACGGCCGCTCCACGCCCATTCCGGTGCGCGGGAACGCGCCGTACGCGGCGATCAGGCCCACTCCGAGCGCGCACGCCGCCACGGTCGTGAGCAGCCGGCGGCGCGGCGCGAAGCCGAGCGCCCAGACCACGAGCGCCGCCGCCGCCGCGTAGATAGGCAGGAGCGACCACACCCCGTCCAGCCCCAGCCAGGTGCCGACCGAGGGCGGCGCCAGCCCCTCGCGCAGCGCCCGGAAGGACACCTCGTAGAGCGGATGCCGGAAGCTCGTCGGCCAGTGCGGGTAGGTGGTCACCGCGGCGACGTGCACGATCACCGCGGCCACGACCAGCCCGCCCGCGAGCGCTCGCGGCGCCGGCCGCGCGTCGGTCCACGACAGCCCCGCGGCGGTCAGCCAGGCCAGGAACGGCATGGCCACGCCGATGTAGCGCGGTCCCACGCTCCAGCCGGCGCGGCCGAACTCGGGCACCAGCGAGCCGATGAAGAGCACGTAAAGGAGGGCGATCACCGCGCACACGATCGCCTCGGCGCCGACGCGCGCGCGCCGCCCGGGATCGCGCGCGATCGCGACCGCGCCGACCAGCGCGAGCAGCACCCACGGTGCCAGGATCAGGAGCCCGTTGTCGGGCGCCCACAGCGCGTTGGCCATGGCCTCGCGGTTGGGCCCGATGATGCCGAGCACGCCCTCTAGGTGCGCGGGATCGGCGGCGAAGCTATAGCCGGTCTTCCACGGCGAGCCGAAACAGGCCGCGTGGTAGGCGAGCAGGAGCAAGAGCGGCGGCAGCGCGCCGGCCGTGGCCAGCGCCACGCTGCGCCAGCGCGTCGCGCGCGGCGCGCGCACCAGGAGGTACACCCCCACCGTGGCCGACGCGAGCAGGGCCTGGTAGTCGACCAGCACGGCGGCGCCGGCGAGCGCGCCGCAGGTGAGCGCTACCAGCCACGCGCGCTGCCCCTCGCCGCGAACCAGGCGCACCGCGCACACGAACGCGCCGCCCGCGCAGGCGCCCGCGAGCGCGTGCGAGAAGTAGAGGATCGCGTAGGGCAGCGCCATCGAGCCGAGCGCGAGCGCCACCAGCGCGGTGCGCCGCGCCGGCTCCTCGGGCGCGAAGCGCGCCGACAGCCGCCAGAAGCCGATCAGGAACAGCAGGCACGGCAGCGCCACGACCAGCACGCGCAGCGCCCACGTCGATGCGCGCATCGACGTGGCGCCGACCGCGTCGAGCGCGAGCTGCACCGGCACGCCCAGCAGCGATACGCCCGGCGCCTTGTTGGAGTACGAGTGTCCGGCCGGGGTGGTCGCGATGTCGAAGCGCGAGCCCAGCTCACCCAGGCGCGCATCCAGGCGGAACGTACCGTGGCGCGCGATCTGCTGGGTGAGCAGCACCCGCGGCACCTCGTTGGCGCTGCGCAGCGTGGCGAAGTACGGGAACGCCCAAAGATAGACGAGAACGATTCCGGCGGCGGGCCACAGACGTCTCACGGCGGCCGCCGACCTTAACACGCGCGCCCGCGTGTGGTACGCATGCGTCGCTCGATGCTCGCGGATTCAGAAGACAATTCGTCCAGTTCTGGCGCGCCGCGGCTGCGGTCCTGCTTCGTCGCCGACGCGGCCCGGGGCGCGCGCCTCGCCGTCTGCGCGGTCGCCCTGTTCGCGCTGGTCGAGCCGCTGCTGACCGTCGCGCTCGCGCAGGGCCAGGTGCGCGTGCCGGTGGCGCTGCGCTTCCTGGCGCTCGACCTGACGCTCGCCGGGATCCTGCTCGTCCTGCTCGCGCCGCTCTTCGTGCTGGTCTTCACCGGCGCGCGCGCCGCGATCTGGCTGGTCGATCGATCGCGCGGCCGCGCCTACCCGGGGCTGCTCGCGCCCTCGCCCGATCGCGCTCCCGGGCGTGTCGGCGCGACGCCCTGGTTCTGGGCTACGCTCGTGGGCCTGGGCGTCTTCGGCGGCGGCTCGTACCTGCTGACGCTGCGCTTCCTCAAGCGCTTCAAGGAGCCAACGCTCATCGCCGGCTCGCTGGCCGTGCTGCAGATCGGCCTCGTGCTGCTGGCCGCGCTGCTCGCGCTCGTGGTCGGCGTGGGCGTCCGGCGCGGCGCGCACGCGCTGGCGCCGCGGCTGCGCGCGTGGAACCCGCTCGGCCGCGCGCTCCCCGCGCTGGCCCTGCTGCTCGTGATCACCGTGCCGGTGGCGCTGGTCGTGGTGACCAAGCTGCCGCAGCTGCGCGCGGTCGCGCCCTGGCGCGAGCTGCTCGCGCTCGCCGTGCTCGCCATCGGGGCCGGCCTCGGCGCGCGCTGGTTCGCGGGCCGCCCGCTCCTGCCCGCTGACCCGCGAACCCGGCGGCGCGTCGTCCTGGGCGGCGCCGCGGGCTACGTCGTGCTCGGCGCGCTCACGCTCGCCCAGCTGGGCGCCGACCCCGAGACCAAGTATCTGGCGCTCAGTGCCTCGCCGCCCCTGTCGCGCCTGGTCGAGCTGGTGCGCACCGCCAACGACTTCGATCGCGACGGTTACGGCTCGCTGCTGGGCGAGAACGACTGCAAGCCGTTCGACAAGAAGATGCACCCGACCGCGCGCGACATCCCCGACAACGGCGTCGACGAGAACTGCAACGGCCGCGACTTCTCGGTGAAGAACGCGCCTACCTACAAGAGTGGCGAGAAGCTGCCGGTGCCGCCGCCGTTCGACCGCGACTACAACGTGCTGCTCATCACCGTCGACACGGTGCGCTACGACCACACCACCATGGGCGGTTACGCCAAGAAGACGGGCCGCGACACCACGCCGCGCCTGGGCGAGCTGGCGCGCCGCGCGGTCAACTTCGAGTTCGCCAACGCACCCTCGGCGGGCACCATGGCGTCGATCCCGGCGATCGTGACCTCGAAGTTCTTCCACTCGGGGATCTACCTCGGCCCCGAGCGCCGGCCCCGGCCGCCCAAGGTGCTCGCCGAGAACGTCACCATTGCCGAGATCATGAAGCAGGCCGGCTACAAGACCGGCGCGATCGTGACCCACGAGTACTTCACCGACTGGGGCCTCGACCAGGGCTTCGACAGCTACGACAACGAGCTGGGCGCCAAGAGCGACCCGTTCGGCATCAAGGCCGACAAGACCACCGAGAAGGCGCAGGCGTGGATCGCCAAGCAGGGCAAGCCGCCCTGGTTCCTGTGGGTGCACTACATCGATCCGCACGGCCGCTACGTCGCGCACCCCGGCGGCACCTCGTACGGCGCCACCGAGGAGGATCTGTACGACGGCGAGCTGCGCTGGACCGACGCGAACATCGGCGAGCTGTTCGACTTCATCGCGCGCACGCCCAGCGCCGACAAGACCATCATCGTGATCACCAGCGATCACGGCGACGGCTTCAACGAGCACGGCTTCATCAACCACGGGCAGAAGCTCTACAAGGAGCTGCAGCACGTGCCGCTCATCTTCTACGTACCCGAGAACGAACCGGTGAGCGTGGCCGGCCCGGTCTCGAACCTGGACATCTTCCCCACGCTTGCCGACCTGGTCGGCGTCGACGTGTCCGGGCTGGGCCTCGAGGGCGAGAGCCTGGTGCCGCAGCTCTTCTACGGCAAGGACGCGCGCCAGCGGGTGGTCTTCGCCGAGACCAACTACCCGGATCCGCTGCGCGCGGCCATCGCTGACGACTACAAGCTCATCTACAACCTGAAGGCGAACGTCTACGAGCTCTTCGATCTGCGCACGGATCCCTGGGAGAAGAAGAACATCTGGGGCAAGGACACCGAGGGCGGGCGCAAGATGAAGGAGCTGCTCGACGAGTGGCTCGACCGCGTCTACTACAGCCGCGAGGCCGGCCGGCAGGCCCAGGAGGTGCGCAAGCAGGCGCTGCTCGTGGAGCGTCCGGCGCCGCAGGTCGCGGCCGACGTGAGCGGCGGCAGCGCGGTGCGCGTGCTCGGCTACGACCTGGGCAAGCCGGGCGAGGCCGTGAAGCCCTACCGCGTCGGCGACGCCGTGACGGTGACGCTGTACTTCGAGTGCATCGCGGAGACCGCGGCCAACCTGCGCCTCGAGGCGGCGGCGGTCTCGCAGCCGAGCGTGCCGACCGACAAGCCGCCGACGATCCGCCAGGACAAGGCGCCGCTCGACGGCATGTTCCCGACCTCGCGCTGGAAGAAGGGCGAGTACGTGAAGGAGACCTACGCGCTGCGCCTGCCCGCGGGCTGGCAGACCACCGGCGTGAAGCTCGCGTTCCGCCTGCTCGACGACAAGCGGCAGCCGCTGCCGCTGACCGGCGCCGGCGGCGTCGCGCTGGGGATGGAGGCCACGCTCGGCGTGCTGCCGATGGATCTCACGCCCGCGCCGGTGGTGGCGCCCGCGCCCACGCCGGGGCCTGCGCCGGGAGCGCCGCAGGCCGGGGTGCCTCCGATTCGCGGCCCCGCGCCCGTGCCCGTGCCCGTGCCGGCGCCCGTGCCGAAGGCGATCGCGCCGCAGCCCGCTGTACCGCTGCAGCAACGGTGATCACAGACGAGCGGCGCGATCCGGCGGACAGTCGCAGCCGATGAAGCTCTCGTTCTGGCGGTATCTCGTTCCGTGGCGACGCTTCCAGATCTCGACGACGTGGCTGATGGGTGCCTTCATGGCGCTCGTTGGCGTGGGCGCTCTGCTGAACGGCGAGCTCAGCGGCCTGGCTGGCCTGCGCTTCCCCCTCTTTGCGGCGTGCTTCGTCGATTTCGTCTACGGCAAGCAAGCCTTCGACGCGGAGAGGCTGCTCGTCGATCTTCTGCCGCCGGCCGACCCGCCGCCTCCTGCTGAAGGCGCGTACCGCTGACGCGCGCGGCCATCGACACATGAACCTGCCAGTCATCGCTTGATAGGCGACGTGATCGCGAAACCAACATCACTCTCAGGCGAAACAAACACGAAAACTTCTCGCCGTATGGTCTGAGGGAACACACGGGAGTTTCATGGCTTCGACCTGGTACACGTGCGCACGCAAGATGGCGGTCGGGGGCATGGCCGAGCTCCTCCTCGCGTCGCAGCAGGGGCTCGCCGGGTTCGAGAAGCTGGTCGCGATCAAGCGCATCCTGCCCAGGCTGCAAGAGGACAAGCGCTTCGTGCAGATGTTCCTCGACGAGGCGCGCCTGGCCGCGCGCCTGCGGCACCCGTGCATCGCTGAGATCTATGACGTCCGCCGGGACGAGCAGACCTACCAGGTCGTCATGGAGTACCTGTCGGGGGAAGATCTCGGCTTCGTGCTGCGCACGCTCGCGCGCGCCGAGAGCCGGGTGCCGATCTCGTACGCCTGCCGGATCATGGCGGACGTCGCCGACGGGCTGTCCGCCGCGCACACTGCGACGGATGTGGACGGCACCTCGCACGGCATCATTCACCGCGACGTGTCGCCGGCCAACATCGTGGTCACCTACGACGGCGTGACCAAGCTGGTCGACTTCGGCGTCGCCAAGGCCAACGAGAACCACATCTACACGCGGCCCGGGACCATCCGCGGCAAGCTGCCGTACATGTCGCCCGAGCAGGTCTCGGCGCGCGAGCTCGATGGCCGCTCCGACCTGTTCTCGCTGGGCGCGGTCTTCCACGAGATGCTGACCTCGCGGCGCCTTTTCAACGGCCCGTCGGAGTCGGCGATCCTGAAGAACGTCATGGAGCGGCGCATCCCGCCGCCCTCGGTCTATAACCCGCGCGTCTCGCCGGCGCTCGACGAGATCGTGCTGTCCCTGCTCGAACGCGAGCCGCAGCGGCGCATGGCCTCGGCGGGGCTCCTGCGCGATCGGCTCGAACGGCTCCTGCAGGCCGACGGCGTGACCCAGCGCAAGGTCGGCGAGTGGATGCGCGGGGCGCTCGCGCCGCGCTACCAGAAGCGGCGCGCGATCGAGCGCGAGATCGTGGAGCAGGCGCGCGTCAGCAGCAAGCCCACCGAGGCCGACGACGAGCTGCCGCCGATGTTCGCCGACGACGACGAGGCCGGCGCGGTCCCGCCCCACGCGGTGATCTCGGGCGGGGCCGGGGCCTCGCCCGCCTCGGGCACGTACTCGCGGCTGTCGGCGTCGGTGTCGATCACGCCGACGCAGGAGCGCCAGGAGGCCGCCGCGGCCGCGGCGCTTGGCCGGCGCGGCGCGCGCTCGGGGCCGTGGGTCGCGTTCGGCGCCGCGCTCGGCGTGATCGTCCTGGGCGGCGCCGCGTTCTTCCTCTATGGCGGACGCCGCGGCGAGTCGGGCGCGCTACCGGCCGCGGTCGCCCCGCTCGCCGTCTCGGGTGGCGCGCAGGCCGCGGCGCCCGCGCAGGCCGCGGCGCCCGCGCAGGCCCTGCCCGCGGCGCCCGCGCTCACCACCGTCGGCATGCTCGTGCACGTGCTGCCCGAGGCCGCAACGCTCGAGATCGACGGCCAGGCCGCCGAGCGGCGGGTCGGCCCCGATGGCCTCCTGGTGCCGGTGCCGGCCAGCACCGACATCCGCGTGCGCATCCACAAGGACGGCTACGTCGCGCACGAGGCCATGCTGCGCACGCCGGCCGCCGGCACGATGCCCATCTACATCACGCTCGGCCGCGTGGGCGATGCGTCCGGCGACTCGGCCGCCGAGGTGAGCCCGATCGTCGCGCGCCCACGTTCGGGCGGCGGCAACGCCGCGCGCAGCGCGGAGCTGGTGGTCGCGTTCGAGCCGGTCGGGGCGCGGCTGTCCCTCGACGGCATGCCCTACCAGGGCGGCTCGCCGTACCGCGCCGAGCTCGGCCCCGGCACACACGCCGTCACCGTGCAGGCCGACGGCCACGAGACCGTCACCAAGAGCTTCGCTGTCGCGCCCGGCGCGACCTACGAGATGACCGTGCACCTGTCGCGCGCACAGGTTCGCTTCGGGCGCGTCGACTTCCGCTCGAGCCCGAGCGGCGCGCGCGTGAGCGTCGACGGCGACCTCAAGGGTCGCACGCCCATCATCGGCCTCGAGCTGCCGGTCGGTCGCCGCTACGCCGTCGCGGTCACCCTCGAGGGCCACGAGAGCTACCTGACCGAGGTCACGCCCAGCGCCGAGCAGCCGTTCACCGTCGAGGCGCTGCTGTCGGAGCGCGTGACGCCGTCGGCCGCGGTGGCCGAGAGCACGCCGTTCGCGGCGCCGCCGCCGCCGGTTTTCGCGCCTACACCTGCGGGGGCGGCGCCGATGCCGCGCCCGGTGCCGGCCAGCGCACCGGTGGCCCACAAGCCGTCGGGCTGGCGGGTGGTGCCGCCGAGCGCGGTCACCAAAGTAAGCGGCGCGCTGCCCAAGCTGGAGACCAAGCAGCTGCCGACCGCGTCCGGCATCAGCGTGAAGCTGTGCATCGACGAGCGCGGCGCCGTTGCCTCGGCGACCCTCGGCGGCAAGCTGCCCGCCGACCTGCACGCCAAGCTCGAGCGCGCGTTCCGCGCCTGGCGCTACCGGCCGTACGCCGAGCTGGGCACCGCCGAGCCGGTCTGCTTCGCGATCGTGTTCTTGCTCAACACGGCAGGAAAGTGAGGCTCTGCCACCGATGCTCTTCGGACGTACACGCAGCCTGACGCCACCCGGACCGTATATCGACGCCCTCAAGGTCGAGCTCGAGGAGCAGACGCGGCTCTACGAGGAGACGCTGACCCACGTCGAGACGCTCGAGGCCGAGCAGCAGGAGATGCGCTCGTACGCCGAGGCGGTCGAGCAGGCCAACGTGCGCGCCGCGCTGCTCATGGAGGAGCTCGAGGATCGCGAGCAGAAGTACCGCGAGCAGGCCGAGTCGCTTCGCCGCACCACCGAGGAGCTCGACCGCGTGCACAAGGAGCTCGAGCGCGCGCACCAGCAGCTGCAGAAGGAGCAGACGCTCAAGCAGAAGTACCTGACGCGCGTCGAGTCGGAGCTCGAGACCGCAAGGCGCGTGCAGCAGCTCCTCTTGCGCGAGCCGCCCGCGTCGACCGCGGGGCTCGAGCTCGCGTTCAGCTATGTGCCCGCGGCGGAGACCGGCGGAGACTGGCTGGGCTTCCTGCACCACGAGACGCGCGGTGAGGTCGAGCTGCTCATCGGCGACGTGACCGGCCACGGCCTGGGCGCCGCGCTGATCACCGCGGGCGCGTCGGCTGCGGTCGCGACGCTCGACGAGCTACGCCGCGCCGCCGGTGCCGCGTCGGGGCCGCCCGCCGGCCTGGGCGGCAAGGGGCTGCGCGATCTCATGCGCCGCGCCGGCGCCGAGTCGGTCGCCGACTGCATCGACAAGCTGGCCGAGCCGCGCTACCTGCTCGAGCTGCTCGACGGCGTGGTCGGCCACATGGGCGGCTTCCGCTACCTGATGACCTTCTTCGCGGCGTCGTTCCAGAAGCGCAGCCGCACGCTGCGCTACTCGAACGCCGGGCACTGCCTGCCCATCCTGCTCGGCAAGGAGGACCTGGCCAAGCAGGGCCGGTTCGGCGCGCGCCAGCTGCAGGCGCGCGGCAACCCGCTCGGTTACCCGCGCGAGGACGCCGCCGAGCCGCGCGAGCAGCTCATGTGCAAGCTCGAGCAGGGCGACGTGCTGCTCTTCTACACCGACGGGCTCATCGAGAACTTCGACCGCCGCGGCAATCCGGTCAGCACGCGCCACATCGTCTCGTGGCTGCGCGAGTTCTACGATCGCCCGGTCACCGAGATCCGCGACGGCCTGCAGGCGCGCCTGGAACGCTTCCTGGGCCGCCAGCCGCTCGCCGACGACATGTCCTTCATCGTCGCCCGCGTCGCCGAATAACCTGGGGGACAGGATCTACCCCTTCAAACGTCTGATTTCATGGCGCTTCTGGCGGTAAACGCGTGTTTACCCCGGGAGAGCCCTCAGAACGCCTCGTTGAAGGTAAATACGCGTTTACCGCCAGAAGCCGAGTGATGACAACGAGATAGGGGGGTAGATCCTGTCCCCCCCGGGATCAGAAGGGCGGGATGAAGGTCAGGTACAGGAAGATGGGCGGGCGCGCCGGGAGCTGCGGGGCGTCGCCGCCGAGGCATTCGCGCGGGCGCACGACGAACGGAAAGGCGAGCTCGAGGCCGGTCATGCCCGGCTGCACGCCGAAGTTGTCGTAGAAGAAGCGGACGCCCAGGCCGGCGTTGGCGTGGAAGGCGTCGGCGGAGACGAGATCCGAGTAGCCGGTGCACGACGAGATCACGCCCGCGTCCACGAAGGCCACTGGGCCTGGCTCCGCCGCATCGGCCTCGTGG
>JBKJOI010000893.1:0-2614 GCA_046595695.1 Haliangiales bacterium
CAGGGTGGGAAGCAGGCGTGCATCCTCGCGCCGACCACGGTGCTCGTCGAGCAGCACGCCAACAACTTCGCCGCCCGCTTCGCCGGCTGGCCGGTCAAGATCGCCGCGCTGTCGCGCTTCACGCCGCGCGCCGAGCAGACGCAGGTGGTCAAGGACGTCGCCGAGGGCCGCCTCGACGTGGTCGTCGGCACGCACCGCCTGCTGTCCGCCGACGTGCGCTTCAAGGAGCTCGGCCTGCTGGTGATCGACGAGGAGCAGCGTTTCGGCGTCGCCCACAAGGAGAAGCTCAAGAAGCTCCGCACCCAGATCGACGTCATGACGCTGTCGGCGACGCCCATCCCGCGCTCGCTCAACCTGGCGCTGGTCGGCGCGCGCGAGATGTCGATCATCGCCACGCCGCCGGCGGATCGCCTGGCCATCCGCACCTTCGTGTCGCGCGCCGACGACGACGTGATCAAGGAAGGCCTCAAGCGCGAGCTCGCGCGCGGCGGCCAGGCGTTCTTCGTGTGCCACCTGATCGGCGGCACCAAGGCCTCGGAGTTGCGCGGCCAGCGATCCCTCGCCGAGTGGGCCGCGCACCTGAAGACGCTCGTGCCCGAGGCGCGCGTCGCGGTCGGCCACGGCCAGATGGAGCCCGAGCACCTCGAGAAGATCATGGTCGATTTCGTCGACCACAAGTTCGACGTGCTGGTCTGCACGACCATCATCGAGTCGGGCCTCGACATCCCGCGCGCCAACACCATGTTCATCGACCATGCGCAGCACTTCGGCCTCGCCCAGCTCTACCAGCTGCGCGGCCGCATCGGCCGCTCGCGCGAGCGCGCCTACTGCTACCTCATGGTGCCGCCGCTCGAGTCGCTGACCGCCGAGGCCAAGGCGCGCCTGGCCACGCTGCAGCGCTTCACCGAGCTGGGCGCGGGCTTCATGATCGCGTCGCACGACCTCGAGATCCGCGGCGCCGGCGACCTGCTCGGCGCCTCGCAATCCGGACACATCGCCGCGGTCGGCTTCGACACGTACACGCGCATCCTGGAAGAGGCCGTGGCCGAGCTCAAGGGCGAGCCGATCCACCACGAGCGCGACCCGGAATTGAACGTGGATCTGCCCGGTTACATCCCCGACGACTACGTCCCCGATACCGGCCAGCGGCTGGATCTGTACAAGCGGCTCTCGGGGGCCACCGGCGAGGACGACGTGAACGCGCTGCTCGAGGAGATGCTGGACCGCTACGGTGACCCGCCCGACGAGGTGAAGCTGCTCGGCGAGCTCATGCTGGTCAAGGCGCACGGCCGCAAGCTGGGCGCGGTCACCATCGATCTCACCGCCGACAAGCTGGTCCTGGCGCTCGATTCGGGCACCACGCCGCTCAAGCCGGAGAAGGTGCTCGCCCTCATCAACAAGAAGAATTCGCCTTACCGTCTCACCCCGGACATGCGACTCTCGCGCGCGTTTGCCGAGGGTGAGAAAACCGACCGGGTCCGAGCGGCCAAGCGCACCTTGCTGGAGCTCATCGCGCTGGTCGGTTAGTCGAACAGATAACCTCGCGATTCCTGAAAGCTAATTAAGGAGATCTCGTCATGATTCACGCACGTTCGGTCGGCATCGGCGCCCTGCTCGGGGTCGTCACCAGCATGGCCACGATGGGCTTCATCGCCTGCCAGAAGTCAGACAAGAAGAACTCGGCGGCCGCCGCCGAGAAGGACAAGAAGGGACCCGCCCTTCCTCCACAGTCGCCCGAGGAGCTGGGCACCTCGATCGCCCAGATCGACGGCTACACCATCACGCTCGCCGACTTCCAGGACCGCATCAACAAGCAGTCCCCGTACATCCGGGCGCGCTACACGTCCATGGAGCGCAAGAAGGAGTTCCTCGACAACCTCGTCCGCTTCGAGGTCCTGGCGACCGAGGCCAAGAAGCGCGGCCTCGATCAGGATCCCGAGGTCGTCCGCACCATGAAGCAGGTGATGATCCAGAAGCTCATGAAGGTGGAGTTCGACACCCGCGTGAAGCCGGAGGACGTCACCGACGAAGAGATGAAGAAGTTCTACGACGAGCACACCACCGAGTACAACAAGCCGGAGGAAGTGCGCGTCTCGGCCATCATCGTCAAGGACAAGGCTGCCGGCGACAAGGTGGCCGCCGAGGCCAAGGGCCCCAAGGGCCAGGACGCCAAGGGCTTCCGTGACCTGGTGACCGCACACTCGATCGACGAGACCACCAAGGCGCGCGGCGGTGACCTGCGCTACTTCTCGGTCGGCACGCCCGAGGTTCCCGCCGAGGTGGTCGAGGCCGCCTTCAAGCTGGAGAAGACCGGCGACGTCGCCGGCCCGATCGTGGCCAAGGACGGCAAGGTCTACGTGATCAAGCAGACCGGCCGCCGCAAGGCGCTGGTCAAGACCTTCGACGAGGTCAAGAAGCAGATCCAGAACCGCATCTACCGCGACAAGCGCACCAAGGCGATGGAGGACTTCGTCGGCGGGCTCAAGACCGCCGCAAAGATCACCGTCAACGACGCCGCGCTCGCCAAGGTGCGCGTCGACACGTCGGGCGCCGGTCCCGAGGGCGCCGAGGGCGGCGACCCGCACGGCGGCCACGACATGGGCGGCGGTCCCAT
>JBKJOI010000952.1:0-21287 GCA_046595695.1 Haliangiales bacterium
GCGCAAGGTCGAGGGCGGCTTCACGATGTCGTACGATCCGGGTCCGAACGTCGCCCACGACTGGGCCGGCTTCTTCCGCCCCGGTGGCTACACAAGCCCGCGCCCGCGTGTCTCGGGCCTCGCGCCCGGGCCAGCCCCGGGCGGGCGCACCGCCGCCCCGGCGATCGCGGCGTGCGTCGCCGATCCGAGCAAGACGTCCTTCGGGGCGGGCGGGGTGCTCGGCGTGGTACGGGGGGCCGGCCCGTGGAACTGTCGCGGGCTCGAGTGTGTGCGCGGCCGGCCGGCGCCGGTGCCCTCCACGCGCACCCGCTTCGAGCTCCTCGGTGATGCCGCGTGCGCTGAGACCGCCGGCAAGGATGGGCGCATCGACTGCAACGACGGCGCGCCTGTGCTGCGCCCGCCGACGGTGGCCGTGGTCGACACCGAGCGGTCGACGCTGCGCCTGGTGCGCGTCCCCGACGGCTGCGAGCGAACCGAGCTCGTCGATCTGGGCGGCGCCGCCGTCGCGCTCTGCCAGGCGGGCGACCAGACCCGGCCGTTCTTCGTCGACGACCAGGCCAAGCTGCACGCGCACGGGTCGTATCCCGGCGCATTCTTCGGAGCCGCGCGCTCCGCTGACGGCACCGTCGTGCTCACCGAGGACTGCCACGCCCGCGCCCGGCCTTGCCGAGCCCTGGTGCGCGCGCCCGCACCGCTGGCTGGCGGCCCCGGCTTTCGCCTGGTCGAGATCGAGCGGGCGCGTGCCTACCGGCCGCTGCTCGGGGGTACCGTGCTCGCGGTGACGCTCCCCGGCCGCCTGCCCGCGAGCTCGCTGGTCCACGACGAGGTCAATGTCCTGGGCTCGCACGTGCTCCTCGATCGAACGCTGAAGAGCCTGGCGGTCTGTCACGACCGCACCGGCCGCACCGGCCGCGTCCTGGGCGAGGTGGTCGTGCGCGTCGATCCGAAGGCGGGCAGTGCGCCGCCGACGATCGTCGCGGCCTCGGACGAGCTCCTGGCCGCGTGCGTTCGCAACAACTTGAGCGCCGGCGGCGTCGCGGCGCTGAAGGTGGTCACGCTGGTGACGATCTACTTCCGCTTCCACGTCCAGGCGGTCGCGCTGGTCGTCGAGGCCGTCGACGGCAAGCGTCGCCTGCTCGCTGACGACCTCGCCTTCAGCGACGACCTGCTCGACGTCATCACCGACGGCGAATCGATTACCCTCGTCACCGGGATGGGCGCCAAGTCAGGGGACGAGAAGACCAAGAAGCGCTGGCTCCTCGGCGCGGACGGCAAGCTCGAGGCGGTCGCCGCGCCGCCCGCGCCGTGACCACGCTGTAGGTGCCGCGCCTCCGTGCGCCGCCGCTCGCGCACGCGAAGGCTGTGCTGTTTCGCCGCACCGCCGCGCGCGATCGCATGGGCAGTTTCGTCAATAGAGACCCGCGCCACGATTCGGGAATTCGCTGGACGCGCGATGGCCCGCCGGCTGCACAGGGACGCAGGCATGGAATCGCCGGCCCTCCTTCGCACGCGAACGTTCGCCGCATTTCTCGTCGTTGCCGTTGCCGTTGCCGTTGCCGCGCTGGCCGCGTGCGGCCTGAACGAGGTGCGTACCCAGGGACGAACGAGCGCGCCGAAGATCATCTCGCCGGACGGCAACAGGGTCGCGCAAATTCGTCCCCGCGCCGCGGGCGGCGACGTGCTCTACGTGAACGACGCGCTCGTGTGGCCGAAGGAAGCCGATCGCACAGCGACCGTCACGGTCTCGCCGCGCTGGGCGCACCAGAGCGACGCCATCGCGTTCCTCGCGCGCGAGCGCCAGATGACGCGCCTCGTGGTCGTGCTGGTGAGCGGCGACGCGGCCGGGCAGGTGCTCGAATGGGCGGTGCCGCGCGCGGCGCTGCCGGCCAAGGTGATCACGTGGATGGACGCGCGCCGCGTCTCGGTGGGCGAGCGTGAGATGGCGCCCAAGATGGTCGCGAGCTGGGACGCGCCGAGCTAGAGCGCCGAAGTCCTAGCCGCTCCTTGGCCCTCTTGCTGGCGTCGTCGGCCTGCGACGACGACACAAGGCGCGCGCAGGACTGCCATATTGAATGGCGGCTCATGGCGCAGGGCGTCATTCGTGGACGCGCCGCGTCACCTCATCTTCTTGCCCGCGCGTGCTCGGACGCCTAGCATCTCCGGCCATGGTTCCCGTCGAGAATATCCTCAAGGAAGCGCTCGAGCTGCCGGTCGATCTACGCGCTCAGCTCGCCCGTGACTTGATTCGTAGTCTGCCCGGGCGCGTTGCCGAGCCCGACGTGCCCACCACCGATTCGGTCGACGAGCGCTCGATGACCTGGGAAGGCGGGCAGGGCGTTCTGGAGGACTGAGCTGAGCGCGGGCTAACCGCGTCGCGCGAGCACGAAGTAGTGATCGAGCGGCTTCTCCTTCTTGAAGGCCGCCCCGATCGACACGTGCTTCGAGACCCGCCGCATGAAGTCGCGGGTCTGGTTGTAGACCAGCTTCTGTAGCCGCCAGTCGTTGCCCCTCACGCGCGGCCAGCCATCCACGACCGCCGCGTCGGGCACCTGCCAGTAGTCGACGACGACCGCGCCGCGCGCTTGCCAGTGCGGTTTGCCCTGGGTCGGGATGGCGACGAAGTACCCGGGGCCGACTACCTGGCGCGTCGGCCCCTCGTTATAGCCGAACAGCCGCGCCGCATCGCCGTCGGGCCGGCAGAAGCGCTTCTGGAAGCGGCGCAGCGGCGACGGCAGCGGCAGCGTGTTGATGCCGTCGTGGATCACCTCTTCGCGCGCACGCGCGTCGCCGACGAAGTGATCGAAGTCGAGCGGCGCGGCGTACGCGGCCTTCTCGTAGAGCATCCGCTGCCGGTCGCGATCGAGGTGGCTCACCTCGTCCCAGCGCGCATCGCTGCCGAGCGCATCGAGGTGACGCGCGATGCTCTGGATGTCGGAAGCGGGATCGTCGATGAGGTTCATGAGGGACATCGACGGCCATGCTAGCGGGCGCGCGACCGGGAGGGAAGCCTGGTCTGACCACTTTTTTCAGCGTGAGCGCTGTCACGCGACGCGGTGCTCGGAGGTAGGTCGCCGTAGGCGTTATTCGAGCAGCTTGGATCACGAATATTTCACTAACTAATCGAAATCTTTGCGCAATGCGGCTTCGCTACCACGGGCTAACGTGCCGCAAAACACAGTTCCAGATTGCCAAGTCATCGAATTTCTACACCTGCATGACCGGCATACGACGTGCTCTCCCGAAACCCCGCAAGCAACACCTTCACCCTGGGGGGGCAAAACGATGATCGGCAGTCCTGGTGACCGAAGTCTCGTTTCAATGGTGCTCGTCACGGCAGCGTCGCTCGCCGCACCGTCGTTGACGCAGGTCGCGCGCGCCGACAGCGGCGGCGCCGATGAAGGCGAACGCGAACGCGCGTACACGCTCTTCGAGGCCGGGCAGGTGCGCCCGCTCGCGCTCTCGCCGAGCAAGAAGCTCCTCTTCGCCACCAACACACCGGACAACCGCCTCGAGATCTACCGGACCACCGCGAACGGCGTGCGCCACTGCGCCTCGGTCGGCGTCGGCCTCGAGCCGGTCGCGGTCGCGGCCCGCTCCGAGAACGAGGTCTGGGTCGTCAACCACCTCTCCGACAGCATCAGCATCGTGCACGTGAACACCGCGCTGTGCGAGCTGCCCTGGCTCTCGCCCGCGATCTCGGCGTACGTGGGTCAGGTGACGCGCACGCTGCTCGTCGGCGACGAGCCGCGCGACCTGGTGTTTGCTGGGCCCGGGCGCGGGCGCGCGTTCGTGACCACCGCGCACCGCGGCCAGAACGTGCCCTACGATCCGCAGCTCACCACGCCCGGCATAGGCCGCGCCGACGTCTGGGTCTTCGACACCAGCGCGCTCGGCAACACGCTCACCGGCACGCCGCTCACGATCGTGACCCTGTTCACCGACACGCCGCGCGCGCTCGCGACCTCGGCCGACGGCAAGACCGTCTACGCCGCGGGCTTCAACACCGGCAACAAGACCACCACGGTGCACGAGCAGCAGGTGGCCGCGAACGGCGGGCTGCCGGCGCCCACCACCGACGCTTTCGGTGTGGTCCAGCCCTCGACCAGCTTGATCGTGCAGAACGACGGCGCGCACTGGGTCGACATCGCCGGCCGCACCTGGGACCCGTTCGTGAACTTCTCCCTGCCCGACACCGACGTCTTCGCGATCGACGCCAACGCGTCGCCGCCGGTCGAGACCGAGGCCTTCGCGGGCGTCGGCACGGTGCTGTTCAACATGGCGGTCAACCCCAAGACCGGCAAGGTCTACGTCGCCAACACCGATGCCAACAACCTGGCGCGCTTCGAGGGCGAGGGCACCTTTGCCGGCGCGACCGTGCGCGGCCACCTGGCCGAGAGCCGCATCACCGTGATCGACGGCAGCACCGTGACCTCGCGTCACCTGAACAAGCACATCGACTACGCGACCTGCTGCGCGCCGCTGCCCAACGACGAGAACGAGCGCAGCCTCGCGTTCCCCACCGGCATGGAGGTCACCACCGACGGCAAGACGCTCTACGTCGCGGCCTTCGGCTCGAGCGAGGTCGGCGTCTACGACACCGCCAAGCTGGAGAACGACACCTTCGTGCCCTCCAAGGCCAACCAGATCAAGGTCTCGGGCGGCGGCGCCAGCGGCCTCGCGCTCGACGAGGGCAAGAAGCGCCTCTACGTGCTCACCCGCTTCAACAACGGCATCGCGGTGATCGACACCAAGCTCAAGCACGAGATCGCGAGCGTGCGCATGTACAACCCCGAGCCGCCCAGCGTGGTGAACGGCCGCCGCTTCCTGTACGACGCGTCGGCGACCTCGAGCCACGGCGACTCGGCGTGCGCGAGCTGCCACATCTTCGGCGACAACGACAGCATCGCATGGGATCTGGGTGCACCCGACGGCACCACCATCCACAACCCGGGCCCGTTCACGGTCAGCCCGATGGCCATCGGCGTGCCGCAGTCGCCCAACTTCTTCGCCAACAAGGGCCCCATGGGGACGCAGAGCCTGCGCGGCATGGACAACCACGGGCCCATGCACTGGCGCGGTGACCGCACCGGCGGCAACTTCGAGGACAGCGTGCAGCCCGACCAGGGCGCGTTCGACGAGAACACCGCGTTCATGCTGTTCAACCCGGCGATCGCGGGCCTGAACGGCCGCAACACCGAGCTCGGCACGGCGCAGATGCAGGCGTTCGCCGACTTCGCGCTGCAGCTCACCTACCCGCCGAACCCGGTGCGCAACCTCGACAACTCGCTCACGCCGCTGCAGGCGCTCGGTCGCAGCGTCTACTTCGCGCCGCAGGCGAACGACACCTTCTTCAACTGCAACGGCTGCCACGTGCTGAACCCCGACGGCAACCGCGCGCTCGGCGTGGCGCGGCCCGGCTTCTTCGGCTCGGACGGTCGCTACTCGTTCGAGTTCGAGGCGCAGGTCTTCAAGGTCCCGCACCTGCGCAACATGTACAGCAAGGTCGGCATGTTCGGCATGGAGCGCGCGCCCTTCTTCCTGCCCGAGAACCTGGGCACGACCCTGCCCAACGCCTTCACCGGCCCGCAGGTGCGCGGCTTCGGCTACCTGCACGACGGCTCGACCGACACGCTGTTCCGCTTCGTGCAGAGCGTCGTGTTCATGCAACGCGGCCCGGGCACGCTCGGCCCGCTGGATCCCGGCAACCCGTTCGGCCTGCCCATCTCGCTGCCCGGCTTCCAGCAGCGTCGCGCGCTCGAGGCGTTCATGCTCGCCTACGACTCGAACCTCGCGCCGGTGGTCGGCCAGCAGACCACGCTCAGCTCGGCCAACCCGGCGACCGTGGGCGCGCGCGTCGACCTCCTGGTCGCGCGCGCCGAGGCCGGCGAGTGCGAACTGGTCGCGCGCCAGGGCGGCCACAGCCTGCTCTACGCCGGTGACGGCGACTTCGCCCCCGATCTGAGCTTCGCCTGGCCGATCGCCGACGCCACGCTGCGCGCGGCCGCGGCCTACCTGGGCCCGATCACGTACACCTGCGCGCCGCTCGGCGCGGGCGTGCGCATCGGTCTCGACCGCGACCTCGACGGTCACTTCGACGGCGACGAGCGCCTCGCCGGCTCGGATCCCGCCGACGCCGCCGACGTGCCGTGGTGGGACTGATCCGCCGAACCACCGTGGCGCGCCGCGCAGTGACTTCTCGAACTGCCTAGGCAATTCGTCGAAAGGTCATGGCGCGCGGAGCAAGAAGACGGGCTCGAGCATTGGACGTCGTCGATTCACACGTCGTCGACCATCCTGGGGTGCTTCCGCAAGCCGTTACCCATGTGTCCCCGATGCAACAGAGTGAGTCCCGGACACATGGGTAACGACCTCGCCGAGGACCCAAAGAAGGGGAGCGCGGCAGATCTGTCGCGCTCAGCGGCCTCGCCGCGAGGCCGGAGCGATCGCTCGAGGTCGCGATCTTCGGCGTGACGTATACCAAGCACGCTGATGGCGTGTGGACGCGGCGCTTCAGCTTCGCGCAGGCCTGGCGCACGTTGACCGGCAGCGTCCTGCTCGCGGCCGGCGAGGGGCCATCCTACCTCGCCGACTTCACGCCCATCCACCGCGACCGCCTGTACCAGTGGGTGGAGCGCAAGACCGAGCACCACGGCCTCGGCTACGGGCTCGCGTAGCATACGAGACCTGGCGCACCTGGTAAAACGAGGCATGATCTCCTCCGCCGCGCGTGTCCTGCCGCTCTTGCTCGTACTCGCCTGTGCCGGCCCCGTGCTCGCCTGTGCCGGCCCCGCCGCTACCACGCCGGAGCCCGCCGGGCCCGACACGCCGCTGCCGCCCACGGCGAGCGACGCGCAGGCCGGCGCCGATGCCTGGCTGACCGCCCGCCAGGGCGAGGCCGGCGCCGCCGCCGTGGCGCTCGAGTCGCGCGAGCTGGCGGCGCTGTTCCCGTCCGCCAGCTTCTTCGCCGTGGCCTACGCGCAGTGGCCGCTGGCGGTGCAGCCGCCCGAGGGGCTGGCGTCGTCGAACCTGCTGGTCGTCGAGGCCGGCGGCGCGATCCGCGCGATCACCAGCCGCGAGGGGCTCGACGCCTTCTTCGCCGCGCGCTTCGCGGGCGATGCCGTCTTCGCGGGCGCGATCGCCGAGCGCGCCGCGCGCGCGTACCTGCAGCTGGTCCAGGCGCTGGTGCAGGATGGCTATTACGACTTCGAGATCGTCGAGGCGAGCGGCGCGGCGGGCGAGGGCAGCGCGCGCGCCCTGGTGACCCGTGGCGGCAACGGCGAGCTGCGCGCGCGCCTGCGCCTGGTCGACGGCGCGCTGGTCGTCGAGCTGGTCTCCGAGCTCTCGCCCGGGCCGCGGCCCCGGTGCCACGCGACCAAGCTGCTCGACCCCGATCCGATCGTTCGCCAGATCGTGACCGACGACCTGCTCTTCATGGGCCCGGCGGCGCGCGCCTACCTGCTCGAGCAGCGCGCCCGGGCCGCGCCGGCGCTGCAGCAGGCCATCGACGCGCTGCTCGCCGAGATCGAGCGGCGCGCGCGCGCGCGGCGGTAGCGGCGCTTCGAGGCGCCGGCGCTCAGGCCGCGAGCACGGCGCACACCGCCTCGGCGGTGCGGGCGCCGCAGATGGGCGCGCGCAGGCTGGTGCGCAGGCGCGGTCCGAGCAGGCCCAGGTGGCGGCGCGTGACCTCGACGCCCGGCTTCTCGCCGCGCGCGGCCACGTTGGCGGCCAGCAGCGTACGGTAGAGCGCCACCCGCTCGGCGTCGGTGGGCGGCGCGAGCTGCTCGCCGCGCTCGAGCAGCGCGCGCGCGGCGCGGAAGATCCACGGGTCGTCGATGGCCGCGCGGCCGATCATCACGCCCGCGCAGCCGGTCTCGGCCAGCGCCCGCACCACGTCGGCGGGGCTGCGCACGTCGCCGTTCACGATCACGGGAATCGCGACCGCCTCGCGGGCCCGCCGCGCCCACGCCCAGTCGGCCACGCCGCCGTGGCCCATCTGCGCGGTGCGGCAGTGGATGGTCAAGGCCGCGACCCCGGCGTCCTCGAGCCGGCGCGCCAGATCGACGATCGGCATGTGCGACTCGGGGCCCCAGCCGATCCGCGTCTTCACCGTCACCGGCAGGTCGACCGACGCGACCACCCGCCGCGCCATCGCCACCATCGCGTCGGGATCGCGCAGCCAGGCCGCGCCGGCGCCGCCCGCGGCCACGCGCGGCACCCAGCAGCCGCAGTTGATGTCGATGAAGGCGGGCGCGGCCGCGGCGGCGATCTCGGCGGCCTCGAGCAAGAGGTCGGCGTCGGCGCCATAGATCTGGATCGCGGTCGGCTGATCGTCGGCGGCGAGCGTGACCTTGCGGCGCGCCACGCGCGAGCCGGTGATGAGCTGCTCGGCGCGCACGAACTCGGTCATGCACACCACCGCGCCGAGATCGCGGCACAGGCGCCGGTAGGGCGCATCGGTGACGTCTTCCATCGGGGCGAGGACGACGGGGTGCTGGGCGAGCAGCGCGGCGACGGAGGTACGTGACGACATCGGGTGGCCCGCGCAGTCTACTCCGGTCCGCAGGCGAGGTAGACGCGGATGGCCTCGATCTGGGCGTCGCTCAGCCGGGGCACGTCGCTGGTCGGCGGGGGCATGGTGCCGTCCTTCGCCTCGCGATAGATGTCCGCGGCCATCGCGCGCACGATCTCGACGTCGTCGAAGTCCTGCCCCGGCGGGGCGCCGTGGCGTGCCTCGCCCTCGAGCTGCGAGCTGTGGCAGCCGAGGCAGGTGGTGAAGACCACGAACGCGCCCGCCGAGCGCTGCTGCTGCGAGCCGGGCGGGCACTCGCCCAGGCTCGACCCGTCGCCGCCGCAAGCACCGGGGATACCTGCGGCGACGACGAGCACGAGAGTTGCGGCGAGTCGACGCACCACTACGGGGCGGTCCACTCGACGACGAGCTGGTACGACGCGTCGGTCCATCCCGACACGGCGATGTGAGCGGTCTGCGCGCCCGCGGGCACGTCGAGGATGCAGGTCTCGTCGGAGCCGTCGCTGTACGGCCGGCAGTCGAACTGCGTGGCGGTCGGCGCGGCGCCGAAGCGGACGTAGAGATCCGCGTCGCCCACGCCGCTCAGCTGCACCGCGAAGCGCGTGCCGGGCAGCACGCTCATCGGCTCGTAGAAGATGTCCTCGCCCGCGGCCACCGTGCCCGAGTCGCTGCCCTGCTGCGGCGTGCCCTGGTCGGGCGGCGGCGTCGGGTCGGGCGGGTCCTGCGGGTTGCCACCGCCACCGCCGGGTGCGCCGTACAGGGCCTGGGCGCCGGTCACGTCGAGGCTGGTCAGGCTGAGGTCGGTGCCGGTGCCGTTGCACTGCGGGTAGTGCATCACCGACGCGCTGTCGTAGGGCGTGAGCTCGAGCCAGGCGTTGTCCTCGAAGCACGCGGCGGCCTCGGGGCGGGTGTGCTCGTGGCGAAAGCCGAGGGTGTGGCCGAGCTCGTGGCGCAGGACGCCGGTGACCGTGACGGCGCCCAGGTTGCCGAACGCGGTGCTGTCGATGAGCACGTTGCGATCGGCGCGCACGTCGTCGGGGAAGAAGGCCCGCATCGTGTAGGGCTGGCCCGAGGTCGGGTTGACGTCGAAGACGACGTTGGTGTTCTGCGCGGTGCAGTTGGCGTCCTCGCCGGCCAGGTAGTCGTAGTTGACGTCGGTCGCGGCCTCCCAGGCGCCCGCCGCCGCGGCCATGGCGTCGACGACCGTCTGCTTGCGGTTGCCGAAGCCGTCGCTGACGCAGTAGGTGAGGTTCATGCGCTGGGTCGCGTCCCACTTGACGGCCGTGCCGTTGGGCGCGTGCACGATGAGCGCGCCGCCGGCGCCGCCGTACAGCGCGTCGTAGAACTCACGCAGCTCCTTCTCGTTGGCGACGGTCTCGTCGCCGTTCACGATGAAGATGCCGGTGTCGGGTTCCTGGTAGGTGCTGGCCAGGAACTCGGCGTACGTGGGCACGCCGTCGCGGTTGCTGGCCACGTCGCTCACCGTACCGGGGTCGCAGCCGCTGCCCAGGGCGAGGATACTGAGGGCGGAGACCCAGATCGCGATCGGGCGGGGGCGAGGGGAGCGGGGGCGAATTCGCATGGTGATCTACTCCTGCGGTTTTGCGTCCGGTGACAGCTGCGTTCTGCAACCGTCGTGCCCTCGAGGTGAGACGCCGCGGAGACAAGCCATGTGCGCAGAAGCGCATGGGCCACCGGATCGGGCGCGATCGCGGCGCGCCCCGGATCACGCCGTTTGAGCGCGACTGAGAATTGGAGTCGCGGGCGGGGTGGGGGAACGGTCCCCTCGCATGAGGGTCCGGGCGGGAATTGGGATTCTGGGGTCCACCCCCAGGCTGGGGGCGGTGCCCCCGGAAGGCTACAGCGCTAGGTCACAGGTGACCCTAGCTGGGTCCGTCGACTGCACCCAAGTCGCCGAGATTGCGCGATTCTCGGCCTGGTATGCGCGATGCATCCTCCGGTGACAAATCAGGAGGCTCCCTTGCGTCCCTTGCTGGCTCTGCTGCTGCTCTCGTCGGTCGGTTGTCTCGGTTCGTACACGCCCGGCACGGAGCCGATCGAAGGCGACGACGACGGCCCGACGCCCGACGCGGCGCCGGTGGAGGAAGAGGACACGCCCGACGCGGCGCCGGTGGTGCCCACGGGCCGCGCGACCGCGGGGCTGCAGGCGCTCTACGCCTTCGACGAGGGCATCGGCGCGACCATCCACGACACCTCGGCGATCGGCACGGCCGCCGATCTGGTGGTGACCAAGCCCGGCCTGTCGACGTGGACGCCCACCGGGCTGCGCATCGACGCCTCCAACCTGATCCGGACCAACGCACCGGCCACCAAGATCATCACCGCGTGCATGGCGTCGAACGAGATCACCGTCGAGGCGTGGGTCACGCCCAAGAGCATCGACAACGGCAACGTGGCGGCGCGCATCGCCGGCGTCTCGATCGACACGGGCACGCGCAACTTCTCGCTCATCCAGCAGAACGCCAGCTACGAGTTTCGCCTGCGCACCGGCGCCACCGACGTGAACGGCACGCCCGCCACCGTGGCCACCAACGCCGCGACCATCCTGCCGCAGCACGTCGTCTACACCCGCGACACGCTGGGCGCCGCGAAGCTCTACATCGACAGCGTCGAGAAGGCGACCCTCGCCGTGCCCGACACCTTCGCCAACTGGGACGCCAGCTACGAGCTCTCGATGGTGAACGAGATCACGCAGGACCGCCCCTGGCTGGGCACGCTGCACCTGGTCGCCGTCTACTGCAAAGCGCTCACGCCCGAGGAGATCGCGCGCAACTTCGCCGAGGGGTACTAAGAGCGCCGACGGTCAGGCCGCCTGCACGCGCGCGGGCGTCGCCTTCGTCGCGGTCGCAGCCGCTGCCGGGGCGCGCTCGCCGGCCACGCGCAGCCGCGGCTTGGGGCCGCCCGGCAGGGCCAGGCGCAGGATCTTCTTGGCCACGCTGCCGAGCTGCTTGCGGAAGCCGCCGGTCACGTAGGCCTGCCCGTAGCGCGCGCAGATCTCGCGCACGCGCGGCGCGATCTCGGGGTAGCGCGCCGCCGGCAAGTCGGGGAACAGGTGGTGCTCGATCTGGTGGCTGAGGTGCCCGGTCATGAGGTGGAACCAGCTGCCGCCCTCGATGTTCGCCGAGCCGTTCATCTGCCGCACGTACCACTCGCCGCGGCTCTCGCCGGCGGTCTCGTCCTGGTGGTAGACGCGCACGCCCTCGGGGAAGTGGCCGCAGAAGATCACCGAGAACGTCCACAGGTTGCGCAGCATGTTGGCGACCAGGTTGCCCGCGGCCACGCGCGGCGCGTTGGCGAGCGCGAGCGCCGGGTAGAACCCGTAGTCCTTGAACAGCTGCCAGCCGGCCTTGCGCAGGAACGGGCGGGCGCGTCTCAGCAGCTCGGCGCGCGACTGCTTGCCACGTAGCGTCTGGTCGATGCGCAGGTCGTGCGTGCCCACGCCCCACTGGAACAGGAACGCGAGGCCGAGCGCAATCAGCGGCTGCGGCAGGTTCGACGGGCGCCAGCGCTGTTCGGGCGTGATACGCAGGAAGCCGTAGCCGACGTCGCGATCCTTGCCCAGCACGTTGGTGAACGTGTGGTGCTCGTAGTTGTGCGAATGGCGCCAGTCGTCGCCGGTGCAGACGATGTCCCACTCGTAGGTGTGCGAGTCGAGCGCCGGATCGCGCGTCCAGTCGTACTGGCCGTGCATCACGTTGTGGCCGATCTCCATGTTCTCGAGGATCTTGGAGAGCGCCAGCGCCGAGGTGCCGACGAGGAAGCTGAGCGGGCCTATGCCGAAGTGCAAGAGCAGCCGACCGGCCGCCTCGCTGCCGTGTGCCGCGCGGATCACGCGGCGCATGTGCTCGACGTCGCGCTGGCCGAGGTCGGCGACGATCTGCTGGCGCAGGGCGTCGAGCTCGCGGCCGAGCGCATCGGCCTGCTCGCGGGTCAGCGGGGTGCTCCGGGTCGGGTGGCTCATGGGATGGCTCATTTTCTTTTTCCTTAGATCCCGAGCTCGATGTCGGAGCAGGGGACCGAGATGCACAGCTGGATCTCTTCGTCGGGCTCGCTGGAGACCGCGCCGGTCAGCAGGTTCTGCACCGTGCCCGAGCGCTTGGTGCACTTGCAGGTGTGGCAGACCCCGATGCGGCAGCCGAACGCGGGACGTTCGCCCGCGCGCTCGAGCTGCTCGAGCAGGCTGCCCGGGCCCCGGGTCGCGAAGCTGCGCGCCGAGCTCTCGAGCCGGACCTGCACGCTCTGGTCGGTGGCCGCGAGGCGCGGCCCGGGCGCCGCGGCCGGGCTGCCCGCGGCGACGAAGCGCTCCTGCGTGAGCTGCGCGCCGAGGCCGGCAGCCGCCCACATCTGCTCGACGCGCGCCATCATTCCGGGCGGGCCGCACAGGAAGGTCGCGCGCTCGGCGAAGTCGGGCACCAGCTGCGCGAGCTGCTGCTCGTCGAAGCCGATGGGGGCGCGCGCCGCGTCGTCGAGGCAGAAGAACAGACGGAGCCCGGGGTGGCGCGCGGCCAGCACGGCCAGCTCGGCGCGGAAGGCGACGTCGTCGCGGCTGCGCGCGTGGTGGACGAAGACCACGTCGCGGAGCGCGTCACGCCCGGCGAGGTCGCGCAGGATCGACATGACCGGCGTGACGCCGCTGCCGCCGCTCAGCAGCAGGAGGCGCGGCGGGGCCGCGGCGGGCAGCACGAACTGGCCGGCGGCGTCGCCGATCTTGAGCACGTGGCCGGGGAGCAGACGGTCGTGTAGCCAGCCCGACACGCGGCCGCCGGGCACCCGCTTGACCGTGATGGCCACGTGCTCGGCGGACGGCGCCGAGGAGATCGAGTAGCAGCGGCGCACGCGCACGCCGTCGATCTCGACGTCGAGCGTGAGGTACTGGCCGGCGCGGTGGCCGCGCCAGCGGCGGTTCGGCTCGAGCACGAAGGTCTTGGTGTCACGGGTCTCGTCGATCACGTCGACGACCCGGGCGCGCAGCTCGGCCAGCGAGCGTGCGCTGCCCAGCTCGCCCAGCCAGAACTCCGCCTTGCGATCCAGGAACAACCGCCGGGCGATCAGGCCCGCGGTCGACTTGAAGCCCGTCGTGATTTGCTCGCGCGCTTGCATGGTGCCTCCGTTACCCGGCGAGGTAACTTACGAATGGGTAAGTTACGGCATCGTAGTCAGGCGTCAAGAGAGGATCGCGCCGTGACCTGCTTCGTGACCCATTCCTGACGGAACGGACGCCTGTTCAGTCGGTGAGCTGGACCGCACGGCGGCCCGCCAAGTGTCCGTCTTGCAACGATTGCGTAACCTACCGACGCGTACTAGTCTGACGGGCATGTCGGCCGGCAAGAATCGGCGCCTCCCCGCTCTCGAGCGCCGCGCCCAACTCATCGACGTCGGTCGCGCCGTGTTCGCCAAGCACGGCTTCGAGGGCACCTCCATGGAGGAGATCGCCGACCGCGCCAAGGTCTCGAAGCCCATCGTCTACGAGCACTTCGGCGGCAAGGAAGGCCTCTACGCCGTGGTCGTCGATCGCGAGATGGACTACGTGGTCCGGCGCATCGTCGAGGCCATCGGCGAGGGCTCGCCGCGCGAGCGCATCGAGCGCGCCACGCTCGCCTTCCTGACCTACGTGAAGGACCACCCGGACGGCTTCGCCGTGCTGTCGCAGGACTCGCCGCTCACGTCGTCACGCGGGCGGCTGTCGAGCCTGCTGAACGACCTGGCCGACCGCGTCGGTGACATCTTCGCGTCGTCGTTCAAGGACGCCGGCTACGATCCCAAGGCCGCGCCGATCTATGCGCAGGCGCTCGTCGGCATGGTGACGTTCGTGGGCAAGTGGTGGACCGACAACCGCAAGGCCTCGGTCGAGGACGTCGCCAAGCACCTGGGCGCGCTGGCCTGGATGGGGCTGCGCCACCTGCCCAAGCGGCCGGGCCTGAAGATCCGGCCGACGTAGCGGGGCGGCGAGGTCTACCGCTGCTGGCCGCGGCGCGGCTGCTGCGCCTTGGCCATCTTGCGCATCGCCGGGTGCTTCTCGGCGACCGCGCGCGCGAGCTTCTGCAGCTCGGGGTGGACGCGGAACTGCGGCATGAGGAAGCGGCCCAGGTGGTTCACGTCCAGGTCGGCGACCGCCTTGAGGTCCTCGCGGGCGCCGCCCTTCTTGCCGCTGGCGAAGCGCGCGAACGCGCGCGCCACCAGCAGCTGCGCCTGGCCCTGCTCGTTGGCGGGCGCTTCGAAGTCGACGGTCTCGAGCATCGCCAGGGCCTCCTGGTGCTTGCCGGTGCGCGCCCACGCCTCGGCGACCACCGCGACCATCATGCCGCGCGCGTCCTTGCGGTCGGCGTTGTCGACGTTGACCAGGTCGCACAGCGGGCGTGCGTCCTTGGGCCGGCCGAAGTGCAGGTAGAGCTGGGCGCGCAGGATGGCGACGTCGTCCTGGAGCTGCGCGGGCACGCGCTTCATCTCGAGCGCCTCGAGCGTCTCGAGCGCGCGCGCGGGGTCGTCGGCGGCCTCGAGCTGGGCGCGCGCGAACACGTGGGTGGCCTCGTTGGCCTCCTTGCTGTTCTCGAGCCGGGCCAGGGCCTCGCGGCGCGCCTCCGGGGAGCCGGCTGCGCCCTGGATCATGGCGGCGAACTTCTTCTGCTTGCCGACCAGGCGGAGCACCCAGATGATGACGCCGATCAGCGCCAGCGTCAGCGCGCCGACGATGCTCATCAGGATCACGCTGCCGGTCTGGATGGCGAAGGCCCAGACCAGGACGACCACGATGCCCACCGTGACGAGCGTCTTCTTCTTGAGGCCGCCCACGGTCACGGGCCCTGCGGGTGGCTTGGTCTGGAGTTCTTCGCTGCTCACGACCGTTCAGGTAGCGTGCCTGGGCCAAAGGCGCAAGCCCGAGCGTCGGACCCACGTGGTACGAACCGGCGATGCAGGATGTGGCCGGCAAGGTGTGGGATGCGAAGACGGTGCTGGCCGAGGTCTTCGGTCACCCGGGCTTCCGCGGCGGGCAGGCCGCCGCCGTCGACGCGCTGCTCGCCGGTCGCGACACCGTGGTGCTCCTGCCCACCGGGGCCGGCAAGTCGCTGTGCTACCAGGTGCCGGCGGTCGTCGCCAGCCGGCGCGGCCAGGGCACCACCTTGGTGGTCTCGCCGCTCATCGCGCTCATGCAGGACCAGGTAGGCGCGCTGCGCGGCCGCGGCGTGGCCGCCGCGGCGCTGAACAGCCACCAGGACGAGCTCGAGCAGCGCGCGGTCGTGACCTCCTTCCTGCGCGGCGAGCTCGACCTGCTCTACGTGTCGCCGGAGCGGGCGGCGCTCGACAGCTTCAAGCGCATGCTCGAGCGCGTGCGCATCGCGCTCCTCGCCATCGACGAGGCGCACTGCGTGAGCCAGTGGGGCCACGACTTCCGGCCCGAGTACCTGCGCCTGCACGAGCTGCGCGAGGTCGTGGACGTGCCGACGATCGCGCTGACCGCGACGGCGACGCCGCGGGTCATGGACGAGATCATGCGCCGCCTCGAGCTGCGTGCGCCCACGATCGTGCGCGGCGAGTTCGGCCGCCCCAACCTCGCCTTCTCGGTGCAGCACCACCGTTCGGACTCGACCCGCCTCGAGGCGGTGATCGGTGCCTGCGAGGCCGCGGGGCTGCGCGGGCGCGTGGGCAGCGGGCGCGCCATCATCTACTGCAGCACGCGCAAGAAGACCGAGACCGTCGCCGACGCGCTCAAGTCGGCGGGCTTCGCGGCGGCGCACTACCACGCCGGGCGCACCGCGCTGGCGCGCGAGCGGGCGCAGACCGGCTTCGGCATGGGCAAGACCCGGGTGCTGGTGGCCACCAACGCCTTCGGTATGGGCGTCGACTTCGCCGATGTGCGCGTGATCGTTCACTTCCAGGCGCCCGGCAGCCTCGAGGCCTACTATCAGGAGGCCGGGCGCGCCGGCCGCGACGGCGACCCCGCGCGCTGCCTGCTGCTGTTCGGCCAGGGCGATCTCATGACCCAGCGCCGGCTCTCGCAGGGCAAGGGCAAGAGCCTCGCGGTCGAGGATCGCGCCGAAGCGGCGCTGCTCGCGCTCGAGCGCTACGCCCACGCGAGCCGCTGCCGGCAGCAGATCCTGTGCGCGCACTTCAGCGGCGACAGCGCGAGCGTGCTGCCGGCCTGCGGCACCTGTGACGTCTGCGTCGGCGAGGTCGCCGGTGCCGAGCCGGTCACGCTGCGCGAGGCGGCCCCGGTGGTGGCGCTGTCGGCCGAGGCCCGGGCGGTGATCCTCGCGGCAGTCGGCGGGCTGCGCCGCCCGGTCGGCCGGGGCAACCTGGCCAAGGCGCTGCGCGGCAGCCGCGCCAAGCAGCTCTCGCAGGGCGGGCTGCTCACGCTGCCCGAGTACGGCAAGCTCGCCGACGTGAGCGAGGCCGACCTGGTCGCCGGCATCGATCAGCTGATCCGCGAGCGCCGCCTCGAGCGCCGCGGCCGCAAGTTCCCGACCGTGTGGCTGCCCGGCCGGCCGGTGCGCGAGGCGGGCAGCCGCACCAGCACCGGCGCGGGCGCGAGCGCCGCCGCACCGCGGCCACGTCGGGCGTCGGGCGGCTCGGCGAGCTCGCTCGCCCACGAGCTCGATCGCTACCGCCGGCGCGTGGCGCGCGAGCTCAAGTGGAAGTCGTACATGGTGTTCCAGCGGCGCGTGATCGCCGCCATCGACAAGGACCGACCCGACTCGAAGGACGCGCTCGCGCGCATCCCCGGGCTGGGCGCGGCGAAGATCGCCCGTTTCGGCGACGATCTCGTCGAGATGGTCCGGCGCCACGCGCGCTGACGGGAACGTCCGGCAGGCGGGGAGCTACTCCCAGGGGTAGAAGGCGTTCGACACGTTCGACAGCGGATATACTCGGCCGCCTTGGCGACGAGACGGAGCGATCGGATCGCGGGGTCGGTGGCGGGCTTGCTGGGCGCGGCGCTGGTGCTTGTCGGGTTCGCCCGTCCGGCGCACGCGTGGACGCTCGGCTACGAGGTGCCCGCGGGCTGCGACGACGCGACCACGTTCCGCGCGCGGGCCGAGGCGCAGCGAGCGCGGCCCGGCGAGGTCGCGGGCGTGAGCGTGCAGGTGCGCGCGTGGCGCGAGCCGAGCGGCACCTGGCGCGTGCACGTCGTGGTGAACGCCGCCGCGGGCGCCGCGCCCGGCGAGCGCGAGCTGGGCGGCACCACCTGCAGCGAGGTCACCGACGCGGCGGCGCTCATCGTGGCCTTCCTGCTCGACGGTGCGCGCGAGCGGGAGATGCGCGCGCCGGCGCCGGTGCCGCGGGCCACGCGGGTACCTCCGGCGCGCGATCCCGAGCCGAGCGACGCGCGCGCGCCGTCGGCGCCGGTCTGGCTGTCCTTGTCGCTGGCCGGCGGCGTCGACTCGGGCACGCTGCCCGCGGCGGTCCCCGGTGTGCGCGGCGAGCTGTCGCTGGGCTGGCGGCGGGCGTCGCTCGCGCTGGGCGTGGCCGGCTGGGCACGGGTAAGGGAGGTCGACCGCACCGGCGAGGGCATGAGCGTGGGCGCCTGGCAGGGTCACGTCGCCGGGCGGGTGCGGGTGTGGCGCGGCCTGGCGGTGGGCGGGTCGTTCGAGATCGGTCAGCTCGACGCCGTGGGCGTCGGTGTCGATACGGTGATCGAGCGGACCATCGGCTGGCAGGGCGTGGGCGGCGCGATCCTGTGGCGCGGGCCGCTCTGGCGCGATCTCGAATTCACCATGGAGACCGATGTGTTGTGGCCGTTCGTGCGGCCCAACTTCGTGGTCGACGGCGAGCCGCGATTCACCCCGGGCCCGTGCCTGCGCCTGTGGACCGGGCTGGCCTGGCGCTTTCTCTGACGGATTCGCGTGGCGCCGGCCATTACCCTTGATGTGCACTCGTTGGCGCAGACGGTGAAGACCGACGACTCGAGCGGGAAGGCCGCGGCGGAGCCCGGCGTGGTCGATCGCTTCGCGGCGATCTACGACGCGCACTTCACCTTCGTGTGGCGCGTGCTGCGGCGGCTGGGCGTGCAGCCGGCGAGCCTGGACGACGCGGCCCAGGACGTCTTCCTGGTCGTGCACCGTCGGCTGGCCGAGGTGCCCGCCGACGCGACGCGGCCATGGCTGTTCGGCGTGGTCCGGCGGGTCGCCGCCGATCACCGGCGCAGCGTCACGCGCCGCGGCGCCGAGCCGCTCGGCGACGGCCCAGAGCCGGTCGCCGCGGCGGGCGCGGGGCCCGAACGCAGCCTCGAGCGCGCCGAGGCCGCGCGGGTCGTGCACGGCCTGCTCGAGCGGCTCTCCGACGAGCACCGCGAGGTCTTCGTGCTCGCCGAGCTCGAGCAGATGGCGGCGCCGGAGATCGCGACCGCGATCGGCGTGCCGCTCAACACGGTGTACTCGCGGCTGCGCGCGGCGCGCGCGGCGTTCGAGAAGCAGGCGGCCCGGCTGGTCGGCCGGCCAGCACGAGAAGGACGAAAGTCATGAGCGACCTGTCGAACCGGACGCGTGAGCTGCTCGAGACTGCCGACGGTCAGGACGATCCCACCGGCGCCGACCGCGAGCGCGTGCGCGGCGCGCTGGCGCTGCAGCTCGCGGCAGGCGTGGGGGCAGGGGCGGCGGTCAGCGCCGCGGGCAACGCCAGCGCGGCGGGGGCGGGCGCGGCGGGGGCAGCGGCGGGCGCCGGCAAGGCGGTGTTCTTCGTCAAGGTCGCGGTCGTGGCGGCGCTGGTGACCGGCGGTGGCCTCGGGCTGTGGCAGCTGACGCGCTCGACCGGCTCACGGCCACTGGCGGCGAGCGTGGCGCTGCAGCCGACACAGGTGCCGACGCCGGTCGGGCCCGAGATTCCGCCGCCTGTCGCCACGATCGATGCGCCGGCGCGCGACGCCGGGCCAGCGCTTCCGAGCGTCCCGGTGCCGCCGCCCGGCGACCGGGCGCGCGCGCAGGTGGTATCCAGACCGCGCGCCATCAGGCCCGAGACCGCACCGCCCGCACCGCCCGCGCCACGCGAGTCGCGCACGCAGACGCTCGAACGCGAGACCGCCGCGCTGCGCGCCGTCCGCACCGCGCTGCGCGATCACGATGCCCCCGCCGCGTTCGCCGCGCTGGAGGCGTACGGACGCGACTTCCCCGAAGGACTGCTCGCCGAAGAAGCGGACGCGCTGCGCGTCGAGGCCCTATGCGCGCTCGGTCACCACGACGACGCCGCGCGCGCCGCTGCTTCGTTCCTGTCCCGCTACCCCCGATCACTGCACACCGCGCGCGTCGAGCGCGGCTGCGAAGGAGACCCCACGCCATGAAACCTCTGAACCCCACGTTCATCGCCGCCGCCAACGCGGCCGCCGTGCTCGCCGCCGGCCTGTTGGCTGCGGGCTGCTCCGACACCCCCGACGTCAACCTGGGCGGCGACTACCAGATCGCCATGGCCATGCCGCCGGTCGTCAACCGCGACATCGACGTCCTGTTCGTCGTCGACAACTCGGGCTCCATGCAGGACAACCGCGCGCAGGTGGCCGCGAAGGCGCAGAGCGCGCTCTTCGACGTGATCGCCGCGGCGGTGGGCGGCCCGCCCAACCTGCACGTCGGCGTCATCACCACCAACATGGGGGCCGGCCAGTTCAGCATCCCCGGCTGCGACGGCGACGGCGACGGCGGCCGCCTGCAGGTGGTGCCGCAGCCGACCTGCACCGGGCCGACCGGCAACTTCATCGTCGACGTCGAGGCGGCGGGCGGCGGGCGCGAGCAGAACTACAGCGGCACCCTCGCCGACACCTTCGCCTGCATCGTGCAGCTCGACAGCATGGGCTGCGGCTTCGAGCAGCCGTTCCTGGCCGTGCAGCAGGCCGTGTCGGGCAGCGTGCCCGAGAATGCCGGCTTCCTGCGTGCCGGTGCCTTGCTGGTGGTCGTCTTTCTCAGCGACGAGGACGACTGCTCGTCGCCCGACGGCAAGATCTTCGACCCCAACGATCCGACGATGGGGCCGTTCTCGTCGTTCCGCTGCTTCCAGCAGGCCGTGGTCTGCGATCCCGACGAGCCCGGCACCCCGGGCGAGAAGAGCGAGTGCGAGGCGCGCGCCGGCGCGCCCCACGTGCTCGAGCTGCCACAGGTGGTCGACAGCTTGGTCGCCGCCAAGGGCGGCGATCCGTCGCTGGTCATGGTCGCGACCATCGCCGGCGAGATCGGGCCGGTCGTGGTCAGCCTCGACCCCGTCCTGAACGAACCGCAGCTGGATGCGGTCTGCGTGGGTCCCGACGGTATCGGCGGCGCCGCGCCCGCCGTGCGCCTGGTCGAGCTCCTGAAATCGTTCCCCGGCCGCTCGTGGTTCGAGTCCATCTGCACGCCTGACATGGAGCCGGCGCTCTTTCGCACCGCGAGTGCGATCGGCGACGTCGCCGGCCGGCGCCCGTGTCTGCGCGGCACGCTCCGTGACGTCGACGCGATCGCCGCCGGCGTCCAGCCGTCGTGCCGCGCCTTCGCCGCCTCGCAGCCGTTCACCGCCGCCGAGACGCGCCGCGAGCTCAGGGCCTGCGACGTCGTCGGCGCGGGCGCCAGCGAGGCCTGCTTCCGGCTGGTCGCCGACGAGGCCCAGTGCGGCCACGTGGCGCCGGGCGTGCGCGCCGACGTCGAGGCGCGCGGCACCTTGCTCGAGGGCCAGCACATCATCGTCGAGTGCCTGGTGCCGTAGCGCGCCGCCCCGGCTGGCCGGCTCCTGCCGCTCTTGCCGAGGCGAGGATTCCGCCCGCCGCCGCCCCGGGCTAACATGGCTCAAG
>JBKJOI010000180.1:0-9822 GCA_046595695.1 Haliangiales bacterium
GCGGCGCGCGAGGCCGCGGCGCACCTCCTGCTCGCGCGCGGCACCGCTGCGGGCGTGGCGGGCGCGGGCCGCCCGGCGCCGCTCGACATCGTCGAGGCGGTGCGCCTCCTGGTCGCCGCGGGCGCCTGCGCCGAGGCGCTAGCGCTGGTGCGCGCGCACGTCGGGCACCTGGGCGCGGTCGGGCTGGATCATCTGCTGCGCGAGGAGCTGGGCCTGCTGCGCGCGCGCCTGCCCGGCGAGCGGCTCGCCATCGATCTGGTGCTGGCGCGCGTGCTCCTGCGCCGCGCTTTGGTCGCCGAGGCGCAGGAGGTCCTGCAGCGGGCCGCACGCGCGCCCGAGGGCCGCCGCTCGGTGCGCCTCCTGCTGCTGCGCGGCACCGCCTGGGAGCGCCTTGGGCGCTTGACCCGCGCGGCCACGATCTTCCGCCAGGCGCGCGCGCTGGCGCGCCGCCCGGGCGAGCGCCTGCAGGCCGCGCTCGAGCTGGCCAACCTGGCGTCCCTGCGCGGCGCCGGCGCCGAGGCCCGCCGCACGCTCGCCGCGGTGCGCGCCTCCGCGGCGGGACGCTCGCCGCACGAGCGCGCCCGCTGGGCCTGGTCGCTCGCGCTCAGCTACCTCTACGAGGAGCGCTACGCCGAGGGCGCCGCGGTGGCCGCGCGCGAGGCCCGCGCGCTCGGCGGCAGCGGCGTCGACGAGGTCGTGATCGAGCTGTCCATGCTCGAGCTGCTGTCGCGCACCGAGCTCGACGACGTCGACGGGGCGCGCCGCCTGCTCGCCGACGCGGTCGCGCGCGCCGAGCGCGCCGGCGCGGACCGCGAGCACATCGTGTCGGTCTACCGCGGCGTGGTCCGCTGCGCCGAAGGCGACCTGGCCGGGGCGCGCGCGGTGCTCGAGGAGCTGGCGCGCGACCTCGACGCGCACGGCGAGCGGGTCGTCGCGCTGCTGGCCAACCACTACCTGGCCTGTACGCTGGCCGGGCTGGGCGAGCCGGCCGCCGCGGCGCGCATGTTCGCGCGCATGGCGCAACGCTCGCACGCGGCGCAGCTCGACAGCACCGCGCTGCACAACGCCGCCGGGCAGGCGATGGCGCTCCTGGCCGCGGGCGACCTGGCCGGGGCGGCGCGGGCGGCGCGCGCGACGCTCGCCGGCCGGCGCGTGCCCATCCGCGCCGCCTTCCAGGCGCGCGCGGTGCTCGCGCAGCTCGACGCCCGCCGTGGCGACCTGGTCGCCGCGCGCACCGGCCTGGACCGCGCGCTCGCCGAGCTGCCCGCGCGCGAGCGCGAGACCTGCGGCGCGGCCGCCGACGTCGAGCGCGCCGAGCTGGAGCTCCTGGGTGGCGACGCCGATCGGGCGGCGGCCTGCGCCGAGCGCGCCCTCGCCTACTACGACGAGCGTGGCCGCCGCTTCTGCGCCACGCGTGCGCGCATCGCCCTGGCCGCCGCGCTGGTGGTGCGCGGCGCGGCCCCGGACCTGCTGCAGGCCGAGGCGCACCTCCGGCTCGCCTACGCCGCCGCCGACGCGGGCGGCTGGACGCTCCTGCGCGCGCGCGCCGCGCTCGTCGACGCGGGCTGCCGCGCCCACGGTCGCGACGCGGACGGCGCGCGCGCCGTGCTGCTCGAGGCGCTGCGTCGCCTGGGCGCCGCCCACGGCCCCTTCGAGGTCACCGCGCTGCGCGCTGCGCTCGACGGCACGCGCGCCGCCGAGCTCGAGCCGGGCGATCGCGCACTCCTGTCCGCGCTCGGCCTGGCGCCCGGCCACCGCTGGGAGGTCGTCGATCACCAGGGCGCCCGCCGCGGCGGCGCCGACACGCTGCGTGCGCTGGGCGAGCGCGATCTGGTCGTCGATCTGGTGCGCACGACCATCGTCGCGCACGGCCGGCTGGGCGCGCGCGCTGGCCGGCGCAGCCTCGCCGGGCGCCCGGTCGCCTGCAGGCTGCTCGCGCGGCTCATCGAGTCGCAGCCCGCGGCCGTACCCGCCGACGAGCTCTACCGCGACGTCTGGGGCGGACGCGAGTACCACGCGCTGCGCCACCGCAACACCGTCTACGTGGGCCTGAACCGCCTGCGCCGCGCCCTCGCCCCGCTCGCCGCCGGCCGCGAGGTCATCGTCACCACGCCGACCGGCTGGCGCCTGGCCGACGGCCTGGACGCCGCGGTGGTCCGCGACTGCTCGTAGCGCCTAGGCGCGCTTCGGGTCGCGATCGCGGACGCGCGGCTTATAGCGCAGGAACGGCCGCTCGACCAGGTACCAGGACAGGGCCGCCAGCGCGAAGGTGGACGGTAGCGCGAGCAAGAACAGGCCCACCGGGCTCAGGTTCGACGGACCGATGAAGTGGACGAGCAGCTGCTGCACCGGGAACGCGTACAGGTACGCACCGTACGAGAAGTCGGGCTTGCTCGCGGCGGCGCGCGCGGGATCCAGCGGCCTGCCGAACGCCGCGTGCAGCACGATGTAGGTACCCGCGAAGGGAAAGATCACCGCGAGGCCGCCGAGTAGCACGCCCACCGCGAGCGCCGCGACTGATACGCCGAGCAGCACCGACGAGCGCGGGATGCGCTCGCGATAGAGGAAGAACGTCGCGCCCGCGAAGAAGTACGCCGACAGGCGCAGGATGCCCAGCTCGGGCCGGAGCAGCGGCAGATCCGGCGCGGGCCACACGTAGGTGAACAGTGCGGTGCCCGCGACCAGCGCGATGAACAGGGCGAGCACGGCGGCACGCCGGCGCAAGAGGCCCAGGAAGCCGAGCGCGGGCACGACGAGGTAGCAGAGGAACTCGTGCCGGATGGTCCACATCGAATCGTTGATCGCGCCCGCGAGCGGCACGGTCTCGAACGTGTGCGCCACCTTCGGCGCCGACAGCGTGGCCACGTTGATCGCGACGCCGAGCGGCGAGGCGTCCAGGATCGAGCCGCCGGCGAGCGGCACGACCACGGCGAGGCACACGATCACCGCGGCGACGAAGCCCGGGTAGATGCGCAAGATGCGCTTTCGCATGTAGTCGTAGAAGCCGCCGCTGTTGCCCCAGCTCATCGTGATGAGGAAGCCGCTCATGACGAAGAACAGGTCGACGGCCATCGCGCCGAAGAACATCTGGCCGTGGGAGATGGCGCGCAGCGGCTCGTGCACGTCGTCGCCCTCGAGCAGCGGCCACGAGTGCGAGAAGATCACCAGCGTCGCCAAGAGCAGGCGCAAGTGGTCGAAGTTGTTGGCGCGCCCCCGGGCCCGCTCCGCGAAGTACACGGGCATCGGCCCAGAGTTAGCACGAACGCCGAAGCCGCGGATAGCCCCGCGCGCCCGCGCGCGGCGCCGCGTGACGGTCGTCTCGACGACCGCGTCGTCGGGCTCGAGCTAGCGCTTGCACTCCTCGTAGAGCCGGTCCGCGCCCCGGTTGAGCTCGGCGGCGAGCGCGGTGTTGCCGGCCGGGTTGGCGTGGATCAGGTCCTTCATGAACGCGGTCTGGCCGGGCGCGTAGTGCGGGCAGGTGGTGACGCTGTAGTGGTGACCATGGCCCAGGTAGGGCGTGTACTGGTCGACGAGGATGGTGTTCGCGAAATGCTCGTTGGCCAGGTCGACCAGGATCGCGTTGAACATGTGCAGCAGGTTGGTCTTGAGCTGGCTCAGGTTGTAGGGCGACGCGGTGCAGTCGTCGAAGGGGTTGTACTGGTTGTTCATCACGATCGTGACGCCACCCGGGAAGCGCGTCGCGTCGTCGAAGTAGGCGAACAGCTCCTGCCAGTCCGCGACGACGCCGTCGACGATGCTCTCGAACGCGCTCATGGCCGCGGCGTCCGACTGGAAGATGTAGGGCGCCAGATCGTTGCCCCCCATGTACACCATGACCAGCACGTGGCCGGCCCCGCCGGCGACCTGGGTGTACTGCTGCATCAGGCCCGAGGTCTGCGCGCCGCCGACCGCGACGTTCTCGTAGGTGGCGGAGGGCGCATAGTTGCTCTTCACGTGGTCGAAGAACTTCTTCGACACGCAGTCGGCGTGGTTCTCGCCGCCGACCACCGAACAGGCCGTGATCGAGTCGCCGAGCACGACCACGCGCGTGGGCGTCGTCGCGCACGCGCGCAGCGGCCCGGCGTCGGCGGTGGGCGGCCGCGCGTCGACATCGCCCGGGCCTCCGTCGACGGGATCATCCGTCCCGGGGCTACCGTCACCGTTGTTGACGAACGGGTTGCTCTCGTCCGAGCACCCCGCGGCCACCGCCACCATCCCCACCGCAGCCACCGCACCAACCACGAGAAGCATTCGCGACATGGACATGATCACCTCACTCCTAAGGCTCGGGCTCAAAGACGCACGGTCGCAGCCACGTAGACGACGTCGAACGCCGCGCGGGTCACGCCGTGAAAGAAGCTGGGCGCAGGCTTGTTGAGCACCGTGCCGTCGGAGCCCGGGCTGCCGTCGGCGCCAGGCGCGATGTTCCGCTCGCTCAGGAACAGGTGCAGGTACGAGACGTCGACGTCGACCTGGCGGCCGCTCAGCGCGAAGGTCCACGCCAGCCCGCCGCCGACGCCGAGCTTGTCCGAGTCGGGGGTGAGCAGGCCGAAGTGACGGTCGTCGATCGGGCTCTGGTCGTAGAGCACGCCGGCGCGCATGGTGAGCGGCAGGCGCTTCGGATCGAAGGGCGCGGTCTCCAACCCGAGGCGCACGCTCCAGGTGTCCTTCCACTGGTTCTCGATGGTCACGTCGTAGAGGTAGGCGCCCGGCGTCGGCAGGAGCTCTGGTTCGGCCTGGAAGTCAACGGTGAGCGCCTCGAACGTGGACCAGCGCTGGAAGTTCACATCGAGACCGATCGACGTGTGCGGCGCCGGCCGCCAGGCGACGCCCGCGCGCGCGATGAGCGGCAGCGGGATCTCCATGGTCACCGCGTCGGAGCGCTGGCCAGCGCCCTGCTCCACCTGGCCGCTCTCGTCGACGAGCTCGCCGATGTTGGCGTTCGTGATCGTCGCGTCGCCCGAGAACGACAGCCGGGTCGGTGTCATCACGCTGGCGCCCAGGCTGAAGCGACGCGCCGGATCCGACCACTGCACGCCGAGCGTGGCGCCGAAGCTGGCCGCGTCACGGCCCTCGACGTGGGTGCGGCCCTCGATGCCCATCTCGGGATCTGGGTACTCCTCGGGATCGCCGGTCACGTAGGGCAGCGCGTTCGCCTGGTCGAGGGTCAGGTCGGCGTAGACGTAGCTCAACGACAGGCCGACGCGCAGGCCGCCGGGAAGCTGGTACGCGGCCGCCGGGCTGACGTAGATCGTGCGCAGCGCGATGCCGGTGACGATCTGGCGCTGCGCACCGTCGACCGGGTACTCGATGGTGGCGCCGAACGGCGCGTAGACGGCGAAGCCGAGCTCGAGGCCGGGGACGCCGCTGCCCATCGCCGCGCCCAGGTACGGCACGAACGCCATCCGGTTCTCGTTCCCGACACGTCCAAAGGTGATCGTGTCGCCAGTGCCGGGATCTATGACGGGCCGGCGGAAGTACGACACATCGGGCAGGAACACCGCGCCCGCCACCTGCACCTGCGGATCGCCGGCGAGCCCGAGCAGCCCGGCCGGGTTGTGGAAGATCGTCGACGCGTCGCTGTCCTGGGTGACCATCGCGCCGCCCATGGCGACCGAGCGCGGCCCGATCTCGGGCACGTAGAACCCGCCGGCCCGGGCGGTTCCGATGGCACCGAGGAGACACGCCATCGATACCGGCAGGACCTGTCGCTGCTTCATGCGGCGGCTATAGCCTCGGATCCGCAGCTCGCGCGCGCGTGTACCAACGATGTAAGGACCGGGCGTCCGCCCGGCGCATTCCCGCCCACCATGCGCCCAGCGCACGTGGTGTGACGGCGGTCTCGTCGCTCCAGCGCACGCGAGCGGCGCCGAAATCGGCCACGCCTCGATCACGAAGCGCCATCGCCGCGCCTTCGCCGCGCCTTCGCGCGCCCTCCGATTCACCGCAATCCCGAATCCGCGATCACCGACGGTGATTACGCATTTCGCGCACGCGACAATCTGCTTCTCGCGAGCTCGTGATTTCCGGGATGCGAGCGGAAATGCCGTCGAGCACTCACCTGATGCGGCGACCGATGTGATCACACCACGGCAGGCTCCGGCAGAGTTCAGTCACGTGATTTCGGTCGCTTGTATCGGCTCGACGCCTCCAGCATGGTTCTTCTCGTACTCGGGATCGCGGGAGATTCGCGGCAGTGCATCGGGGGATTCGCGCAGCATGCGGCTCGTCAACGGGCGGCATGCGACTCGTCAACGGCATTGTATTGCCATTCTCAACTAGCTGGCTTGCAAGGAGAGTGACCAAATGTTGAAACGGTGGGGAGCTTTTGCGGCGATCGTGCTCGGCATGAGCGGCGGCGCGGGATGTGGATCCGAGACCGACAATGACCTCCGGGCGGTGCCGCCGCTCGGACCGGTGAAGACGTCTTCTACCTTCGCCAAGGAGGTGCGTGGCGGACAGCTGCACCAGAACGGCGTCGCGTCGCTCACGGGCGCGCGTCCCATGGAGGCCGCGAGCCTGCTGCCCTCGGTGCGCCCCGAGCTCCAGCACGCGCTCGGCACGCTCGCTGGCGACGCCTTCAGCCTGGTCGACACGCGCAAGGTGCGCAGCGCGGCGCGCACGGGCGGCGAGCTGACCCACGTCGGCTACCGCCAGCAGGTGAACGGCGTGCCGATCCACGGCACGTACCTGAACCTCACGCTGCGCGAAAATGGCGCCGGCGGCGCCCGCCTCGTCGCCTCCAGCTTCCACCTCTACCAGCAGCCGCGCGTCGAGACGACGCCCGCGTTCTCTCGCGAGCGCGCCATCGGCCTCGCGCGCTCCGGCCTGCGCACCAGCAACACCGCCGCGGTCGTGCGCTCCGAGCTGCAGATCCGCTACCTCGACGGCGCGCTGCAGCTGGTCTACGACGTCGGCGTGCGCGGCAAGGCCGAGCGCGCCATCGTGATCGGCTCGGGCCCGCGCGCGGGCGCCGTGGTCGTCGTCGACGATCGCGTCTACGAGACGACCGGCCACGTGCCCGGCGCCTACACGAGCGGCGGCGCCCCGGGCAAAAACGGCACCGTGGTCACCGGCGGCATCCCGAACGTGACGGTCGCGGGCGGCGGCGCCAGCAGCACCACCGACGCCGCGGGCAACTACGCCAGCAGCGCCGCCGATGGCACAACGCTCACGGCGACGCCCGCCGGCCGCGCCGCCACGATCTTCAACACCGCCGGCCCGACGCTCTCCGCCAGCGGCGCGGCCGCCAACGGCCTGGAGCTCGCGCTCGGCAACGCCGGCTCGCCCGAGGCGGTGCTGGCGCAGGTCACCGCGTACAAGTTCGTCGACGAGACGCGCAGCTTCCTCGAGGCCAACGGCGTCGACCCCGCCGAGCTCGGCGCGTCCCTGCCGACCAACGTCAACATCAACGACGTCTGCAACGCCTTCTACTCGCCCGCCGAGGGGACGATCAACTTCTACGCCTCGGGCGGCGGCTGTAACAACTCGGCGATCGACACGGTCATCGCGCACGAGTACGGCCACTTCGTCGACGACCACTTCGGCGGCATCTTCGACGGCGGCCTGTCCGAGGGCTGGGGCGATCTGCTCGCCTGCTTCGTCTTCAAGAACCCCGATATCGGCAAGGGCATCGACGACAGCGGCTCGCTCATCCGCACCTGCGACAACACCTACGTCTACCCGCCCGGCGGAAACGACGAGGTCCACAACCTGGGCCAGGCGTGGGCCGGCTTCGGCTGGCACACCCGCCAGAACCTGATCGCGCAGCTCGGCGAGGCCGAGGGCGACGCGGTCGCGCGCGCGCTCATCATCCCCTCGTTCGCGACCAACACCGCCGACATCCCGGCGAGCGTGCGCGAGGCCTTCCTGCGTGACGACGACGACGGCGACCTGACCAACCAGACGCCGCACTGGGACGCGCTGTACGCGGCCGCCTTGCTGCACGGCCTGACCTTCGCGATCGAGGCCGACGTGATCCCGCCGGCGCAGGTGCTCGACCTGGCCGCGGCGCAGGTCTCGGCGACCACCGCGACGCTGACCTGGACCGCCCCCGGCGACGACGGCAACGAGGGCACGGCCGCGGCGTACGACGTCCGCTGGTCGCTCTCGCCCATCGACGAGTCGAGCTTCCTGGCCGCGACGCCGGTCGCGGCGCCCGCGCCGCTGCCCGCCGGCTCGCTGCAGGCCGCGGCGATCCCGGTGCCCGCGGGCGCCACGATCCACGTGGCGCTGCGCACGAGCGACGAGCAGGGCAACACCGCGCCGGTCTCGAACGACCTGACGATCGTGGTGCCCGAGGGCCTGATCATCTTCGAGGACGGCGCCGAGGACGGCCTGGGCGGCTGGACCGCCGACGGCCTGTGGCACGTCACCGAGCGGCGCGCCTCCGCGGGCACGCGCTCGTTCTGGTACGGCGACGAGGCCACCGGCAACTACGACACGCTCGGCACGGCCAACACCGGCACCCTGGTCTCGCCGATCATCGACCTGACCGCGGCGCACGAGCCCACCCTGGTGCTCGAGCAGTACCTCGACATCGAGGCCTTCGCCATCTACGACCTCGCCACCATCGAGGTCATCGACCTGGACGACGCGGCGAACGTCGCGCTGTTCCCCAAGACCACCGGCTTCACCGGCGGCTTCGTGCCGCGCGTCGAGTCGCTGCAGGCGTTCGCCGGGCACCACATCCAGCTGCGCTTCAGCTTCGACACGGTCGACGGGCTCTTCAACGCGACCGAGGGCTGGTTCCTCGACCGCGTGCGCGTGATCGGCGCCGAGGGCTCGACCTGCGCGCATCCCAAGTGCGAGGTGGGCGGCCCGCTCGACCCCGCGTGCGACCCGTGCGTCGCGGCGGTGTGCGCGCTGGACTCGTTCTGCTGCAACATCAACTGGGACGGCCAGTGCGTGGCCGAGGTCGCCACGATCTGCGGCGAGACCTGCCCGACCTGCGGCAACGGCACCTGCGACGCGGGCGAGGACTGCTCGACCTGCCCGGGCGACTGCGGCACCTGCACGCCTGACTGCGCGCACGACCTGTGCGATCCGGGCCTCCCGCTCGAGCCCGCCTGCTCGGACTGCACCACCGCGGTCTGCGCCGCCGATCCCTACTGCTGCACCGTCGAGTGGGACCGGATCTGCGTCGAGTCGGCCGAGCAGACCTGCGGCATCACCTGCGAGAACACCTGCGCGCACCCGCTGTGCGAAAACGGCGGGCCGCTCGAAGCGAGCTGCGATCCGTGCGTGCAGACCGTGTGCGCGGCCGACGACTACTGCTGCAACAACTCGTGGGACCGCACCTGCATCAACGCGGCGGTCGAGCTCTGCCAGCTCGACTGCGTCGACTGCGCCCACGACATGTGCGCCGCCGGCGCGGCGCTCGACCCGACCTGCGACGCCTGTGCGGCCAACGTGTGCGCGGCCGACGCCTACTGCTGCCAGAACGAGTGGGACGCCCGCTGCGTCGAGACCGCGGCGAACGTCTGCGGCCTGGCCTGCGGCTGCTCGCACGAGATCTGCCAGACCGGCGGCGCCCTCGAAGGCACGTGCGACCCGTGCGTGGCCCAGGTGTGCGCGAACGACGCGTACTGCTGCGCGAACGCGTGGGACGATCGCTGCGTCGAGGAGGCCAACGCGACCTGCGGTCTCGCGTGCCCGGTCTCGCTGAACCCGGTGCGCCGCGGTCGCTAGGGACTTCCCTAGGCTCTTCTAGGCTGTAGCTCTTCGCTACCGTTTCCGCCGCCAGCGCCCCCCGGAGCGCTGGCGGCGGTTGCATTTTCGGGTCGCGGTCGAAGCCGCGGTGGCTAGCGCGACGCGCGCCGG
>JBKJOI010000336.1:0-2881 GCA_046595695.1 Haliangiales bacterium
TCGAAGGGCGGCTCGTGTACGTGTTCTCGCAGGACTTCACGGTGTTCGGTGGCTCGCTGTCCGAAGCGCACGCCGCAAAGATCTGCAAGATCATGGACCTGGCGATGCGCGTCGGCGCACCCGTGGTCGGCCTGAACGACTCGGGCGGCGCGCGCATCCAGGAGGGCGTGGTCTCGCTCGCCGGCTACGCGGACATCTTTACCCGCAACGTACTGGCCTCGGGCGTGGTGCCGCAGATCTCGGCGATCATGGGCCCGTGTGCCGGCGGCGCGGTGTACTCGCCGGCCATGACCGACTTCATCCTCATGGTCGAGAACACCAGCTACATGTTCATCACCGGCCCCGACGTGATCAAGACGGTCACGCACGAGGAGGTGACCAAGGAACAGCTGGGCGGCGCGCACACCCACGCGTCGCGCTCGGGCGTCGCGCACTTCGCCACGCCCGACGAGGCCACCTGCCTCCAGCGCATGCGCGACCTCTTGTCGTTCATGCCCTCCAACAACATGGAGGATCCGCCGGTCGCGGCGTGCACCGACCCGGTCGACCGCGAGGACCCCGAGCTCGACGACGTCGTGCCCAAGGATCCGTCCAAGCCCTACGACATCAAGAACATCATCAAGCGCGTCTTCGACCACGGCGACTTCCTCGAGGTCCAGCCCGAGTACGCGCTCAACATGGTCATCGGCTTCGCGCGCCTCGACGGCCGCCCGGTCGGCGTGGTCGCCAACCAGCCGGCCGCGCTGGCCGGCTGCCTCGACATCAACGCGTCGATCAAGGCCGCGCGCTTCGTGCGCTTCTGTGACTGCTTCAACATCCCGCTGGTCACCTTCGTCGACGTGCCCGGCTTCCTGCCCGGCACCGACCAGGAGTACGGCGGCATCATCAAGCACGGCGCCAAGCTGCTCTACGCCTTCGTCGAGGCCACCGTCCCCAAGCTCACCGTGATCACGCGCAAGGCCTACGGCGGCGCCTACGACGTCATGGCGTCCAAGCACATCCGCGCCGACGTGAACCTCGCCTACCCGACCGCCGAGATCGCCGTCATGGGCCCCGACGGCGCCGTGAACATCGTGTTCAACAAGGAGCTGCAGTCCGCCTCCGACCCGGCCGCCGAGCGAACCAAGTACATCGCCGAGTACCGCGAAAAGTTCGCCACGCCCTTCAAGGCCGCCGAGCTCGGCTACATCGACGGCATCATCCACCCGCGCCAGACGCGCACGCGGCTCATCCGCTCGCTGCACATGCTGAAGAACAAGCGGCAAGAGAACCCGCCCAAGAAGCACGGCAACATCCCGCTGTAGCGGGTGCGGCTTCGGTGCGGTGGTGCAGCCGGCTGGGGAGGGGGTGCGAGAGTGATCGCGAGCCCTTCCAGTTCGCCGCCGACGAGCTGGTCACCTGGGCCGGCCCCTGGATCCTCTTCCGCTTCGACAACATCGAGTCCGACGTGAAGTGGCTGAGCGTGCGCGAGATCCCGCCGCTGCCCTGAGCGCCGGCCCGCGCCGTACGTCCCGCCCGCTCACCCCGCCAGGCGCGCGGCGATCTCCTCGACCGTCCCGAACATCTCCGTGGGCGCGCGCGTCGCGAGCGACGCCGCGCTCGTGTAACCCCAGGCCACCGCACCGAACGCGGTGCTCTCGGCGTGCGCCGCGTCCAGGTCGCGCAGCTCGTCGCCGATGCAGATCGCCCTGCCGCGCGCGACGCCGCTTTGCTTCAGCACCTTGCGGATGTGGGCGCGCTTGCCGAAGACCGACGCGCCGCACGCGTAGTGGCCGACCCGCGCCGCGTGCTCCGGTCCGAGTACCCTCCGAACGTTCTCGGCCGAGTTCGAGCTCACGATGGCGAGCGTGACGCCGGCGCCGGCCAGCCGCGCCAGCATCTCCTCCACGCCCGGGAAGAGCCGGATCTCGCCGACGTCGCGCGTGGCCAGGCGGCGCATCTCGCGCGTGACCAGGGGCAGCTTCCACATCGGCACGCCCAGGTGCGCGATGATCTGGCGAGCGCCGTAGCTGCGCAGCAGGTCGACCTCGTGCGCCTCGATGCGCTTGAAGCGGTACTTCTCCGCGACGCTGTTGATGATCCGCGAGAACCACGGGAACGAATCGGCGAGGGTGCCGTCGAAGTCGAAGATGGCGAGCTGGTAGCGCATGGTCGTCACGGTGGTCATGGGTCCGAGCGGCACGGGCGGCCTGCACCCTGGCGGCCTGCACGCCGCCCGCCTGCACCCGACGACACAGCCTACCCGCACTCACGCCCCGCCGCCGACTCGTCAGGCCTGCTAACATCCAGGCTGTGAAGTTTGTGGTCGTCCTGGTGCTCCTGGTGGCGTGTTCGGCGCCCGCGCGCCCGCGCTACGGGGCGTTCGGGCGGCCCACCGCGCCCGCCGAGGCCTACGCCGAGTACGTGCGCGGCCGCACCGCCGCGTTCGACGGCGACCACGCCAGCGCGCTCGCCCACTTCCGACGCGCCGCGGCGCTCGCCCCCGACGACGCGTCCCTGCGCGTCGCCATCGCCGAGGAGCTGCTCGCCGACGGGCGGCTGGCCGCGGCCGGCGCCGAGCTCGACGCCATCCTCGAGCGCTGGCCCGAGGACATCGGCGCCTGGATCGTGCGCGGCCGGCTCTCCGCCCGCCGCGGTGACACCGCCGCCGCTGCGCTCGCCTACGAGCAGGCCATGGCGCTCGAGCCCGAGGAGCCGAGCGCCTACCTGCTCGCCGGCGCGGCGCGCGCCCGCCTGGGCCAGCTCGCCGCCGCGCGCGCCGCCTACGCCGAGCTGGTGCGCCGCTGGCCCGACGACGCCGAAGGACACTACCGTCTCGGCCGCGTGCTCCACGAGCAGAAGGACTGGGCCGGTGCGGAGCAGCACCTGTCCCGCGCCATCC